>CAZFNA010000050.1:0-13886 GCA_964520465.1 uncultured Pseudomonadales bacterium
TTTTGAAGTTAGAGTTAAACCTTCCATATAGAACCATTGGTGTATATGGATTTCTTTTCCAATAATTGGTGTCCCGAACAGGATTTGAACCTGTGACCTGCCGCTTAGGAGGCGGCCGCTCTATCCAGCTGAGCTACCGGGACTCGACTTAATACCTCAGTTGGCGAGGTTAACATGACGAACCTCTAGTAGCACAATCAGTTTCCGGTACACTCGGGTTATGAATTTTAAAACGGCTCATATTTGTTTGACAAGCCTCACATGTGAGCGTCATGAACGACTCTTGTTTCAGGACTTGTCCTTTAACATTAAGCCAGGCACTATTTTGCGTGTTGCAGGCCCAAATGGGGCAGGCAAGACAACTTTGCTTCGGATGATTGCTGGTCTGTTTGAAATACAACAAGGTAAAATATCCATAGGTGGTGAGCCGGCTAAAATACATAGAGCCCGGATTTTATATATCGGTCATAAATCTCAGTTAGCTGGCGATTTAAGTGTTCGCAATAATTTAATATTTTTGACTGGACTTCAAGATCCTGAGGTAGGGAATGTACTTGCCGCTGTCAATCTTTTTGAATATCAAGATTCGCTTGTACGAGAGCTTTCGCAGGGACAAGGACGACGATGTGCACTAGCTCGACTGTGGTGTAGCAAAGCGCCTGTCTGGATTTTAGATGAGCCCTACACAGGGCTGGATGTGGAGATGGTAAACAAGGTCGATAAAAGGGTGTCTGATCACGTTGATGCCGGCGGTATTTGTATTTTTACGACCCATCAATCACCTCATAAATTGATATTCCAGACGTTGGAGATCGGTAATGTCAATTGAACGAAGATTCATTGCAAGGGAACTCCAGCTAGTTTTTGCGAGGCCTGGGGATATTTTTAAGCCTATGTGGTTTTTGATTCTAGTAATCTCGATCGTACCGCTAGCTCTCGCTCCTGACTCTGGTCTACTTGGAGAGATTGGGTCCGCGATGATCTGGGTAGCGACACTTTTGGCTCTGCTTTTAAACACTGAACATCTATTTCAGTCAGATTTTTCTGATGGGGTATTGGAACAGTGGATGTTCATTGATAGGCCACTGGTCTGGTTAGTTAGTTTGAAACTAATATCGTATTGGATGTTTTATGTGCTACCACTGATTATAATCACACCCCTTGCCGGCCTTATGCTCTCGGTCCCAGGCCCCATTGTAACCGCGCTATTCGTCTCTCTGCTGATTGCAACGCCATCCCTAACTTGTTTTTCTGGTCTCGGGGCCGCACTGACTCTAGGATCAGCGCGATCTGGAATTCTTGGCGTCTTGGTAATGTTGCCTCTTTTTATTCCAGTTATAATCCTGGCTGCTGGTGTATTGACTCGGGCCGCGGATGGTTCTGAGTTCAAGCCACTGTTGGCGTTACTGGGGGCTTTCAGTGTGCTGGCTGCTACCCTGGTGCCGATTGCAGTATCTGCGGCGATACGACTGAATGTTGGAGGTTCGAACTGATGGATTGGCGCTGGCTTCATCAATGGGGTTCGCCTCGATGGTTTTATGAAAGAGCGACGCGCTGGCAAAGTTGGTGTGGCTGGCTCGCTTTGATCTTTTTAATTTGCGGAAGTTTTTGGGGCCTGGGTTTCGCCCCGGTCGACTACCAGCAAGGTAATAGTTATCGCATCATATACTTGCATGTTCCTGTTGCCTTTTTGGCACAAGCGATTTACGCCGCAATGGCGCTATGTGCGGTTGTATTGTTTGTCTGGAAAATTAAGTTAGCTGATATTGCTATGCAGTCATTTGCAGTCTTTGGGTTTGCGTTTACTGTCCTGGCTTTGGTGAGCGGTGCAATTTGGGGTAAACCAACTTGGGGAACCTACTGGGTTTGGGATGCTAGACTCACATCAATGTTGATTCTTGGTTTTTTATACCTCGGATTGATGGGTTTACGATCGGCAATTCAAGACACGGATCAGGCAGGTAAGGCTTGTGCGATCTTGGTATTGGTGGGCATAATTAATTTGCCAATTATTAAGTATTCAGTTGAATGGTGGAATACTCTTCATCAGCCAGCCAGTCTGAAATTGACGGAAAAGCCAACAATGCCTGCGTCAATGTGGGCACCTTTATTAGTGAATATCATTGGGTACTACCTTGCGGCAGCTTATTTAGTTTTGGGCTCGATGCGAGTCACTGTCATTGAGAGAGAGCGACGTGCCGCTTGGGTTAGGAAATTGGTTAAACATGTTTGAATTTCAATTTTCATCAGTGACCGCTTTTCTGGCAATGACCCCACATGGGGCATACGTCTGGCCAGTCTATCTGCTCGGTCTGTTGATCATCTGTGGACTGAGTCTGGTTGTAAATTTCCAGCATCGTAAAGTAATTCGACAAGTTCAAAAAATCTTAGAGCTTGAGGAACTAAATGAACCCTAAACGCAAACAACGCTTGATGATTATTCTCGGTCTGCTCGTTGGACTTGGCATTGTAGTAGGGCTCGTGATGTATGCGTTGAGTCAAAATATTAATCTTTTCTTCACCCCAACCCAGATTGCTAGAGGTGAGGCACCGCCGGCGCAGATGATCAGAGTTGGAGGGATGGTTGCTGAAGGGACTGTCGAGCGTAATCTTCAAACGCTTGAGGTGGCCTTCGATGTGACTGATTTTGAAAGTAGTGTTCCGGTGACATATGAAGGAATTTTACCGGATCTATTTCGAGAAGGTCAGGGAGTAGTTGTTCAAGGTCGTGTCACAGAGGGGCAATTTATTGCAAGTCAAGTTCTGGCCAAGCACGATGAAAACTATATGCCACCTGAAGTTACGGAGGCCCTAAGACAATCAGGAAAACTTGATCAGATAAAAGGACGACAAAAATGATTATTCCAGAGTTGGGACATTATGCTTTGGTTCTGGCATTTGCACTTTCGATTTGTTTAGCTACTTTTCCTCTTTACGGATATCTCTCCAATCAACCAGTATTTTGCGCGACTGCAAAACCACTGGCCTTACTCCAAGGTTTAGCCTTGGCGGTCTCATTTGGCATATTGATATATGCATTCCTTAGTAACGACTTTAGCGTGAAGTACGTTGCCGATAATTCAAATATTGATTTGCCTTGGTACTTCAGAGTTAGCGCGGTTTGGGGCGCGCATGAGGGGTCACTGCTACTTTGGTCCTTGATATTGGCCTTGTGGGGTGTAGCTGTCGCACTATTCAGTCGAGGTATACCTGCCCATATGTCTGCGCTTGTGTTGTCTGTGATGGGCATGATCGCGATAGGTTTTCTAGCATTCATGCTATTTACTAGTAATCCATTCGTTCGTATCCTTCCGTTTTATCCAAGTAATGGAGCAGATCTCAATCCACTGCTTCAGGATCCAGGTCTGATTTTCCATCCCCCCATGTTGTACATGGGGTATGTCGGACTTTCAGTCGCTTTTGCATTCGCCATCGCTTCATTGATCTCAGGCCGACTCGACTCGAGCTGGGCGCAATGGTCTCGGCCATGGACCACTGTTGCATGGGCTTTTTTGACTTGTGGAATTGCATTGGGTAGTTGGTGGGCATACTATGAACTTGGTTGGGGTGGCTGGTGGTTCTGGGATCCTGTTGAGAATGCCTCCCTCATCCCTTGGCTGATAGCCACAGCACTGATGCACTCACTAGCCGCTACCGAAAAGCGAGGGCTTTTCCGAAGTTGGACCTTGCTGTTAGCGATTGCGGCATTTTCTATGTCATTACTTGGTACGTTTTTAGTCCGGTCAGGTGTTTTGACTTCAGTCCACGCATTTGCGAATGATCCAGAACGAGGAGTATTTATCCTTGGTTTTTTAGTTGTGGTTATTGGTGGCTCTTTAACTTTGTATGCAATTCGCGCATCGGCTGTGTCTGAGCCAGGAGAGTTCGGATGGATTTCGCGTGAGTCGTTTTTGTTATTCAATAATTTAATTCTCACTGTAATGGGCGTAAGCGTGCTGCTAGGTACTCTGTATCCTCTATTAGTTGATGCTGTTGGGGGAGGCAAGGTTTCTGTTGGACCGCCATTTTTTAATGCTGTTTTTGTTCCATTAACAGCAATACTGGTGAGCGGCATGGCTTTTGGTCCTCTAGCAAAGTGGCGTCAATCCGATGATCCGCATCTTTTTAGACCACTGATTATAGCTTTGATTGTTAGTATTTTAGCTGGCCTTCTCTGGCCCTTGGGTCTCGGTGGAGCTTATTCTTTCGGAACTGCGATTGGCGTCACTTTATCTGCATGGTTGGCCATCGCTACGGGTATTGATTGTTTTAGAAAAGTTGGAATGTATGGTGGGGTCAGTCAGACGCTGGCACGCATTGAGCGGGGCAATATTGGTATGTGGTTTGCTCATTTTGGAGTGGCAATCACTATCTTTGGTGTGGTGATGGTCGAGAATCATACTGAGCATCGAGATCTTCGTATGGGAATTGGTGATACGCAAAAACTCGGATTGTATGATGTTCGCATGACTGACTTAGCTGTCATTAAGGGCCCTAATTACGTTGCAGATCAGATAACCTTTGAGATCTACAGGGCCGAGACATTGTATAAGACTGTGATGCCACAAAAGCGCCGTTATAATGCGTCGGACATGCTCATGACCGAATCAGCTATTGATTCAGGGTTTACCCGAGACTTATACGTGGCGATGGGCGAGCCTTTGGGGGATGGAGATTGGTCAATTCGATTATCGTTAAAGCCATTTGTTGACTGGATTTGGGCTGGTGCATTCCTGATGGGACTTGGTGGGTTCATTTCTATTACTGACAAGCGATATCGCCGCAATATCCCTGCAAATATAAACGCTACTGTAGATGGATCTCACGCATGAGAAGACTAACAGTGTGGTTACCGCTTGCTGTTTTCGCGGTCTTAGTCGGATTTTTTTTAAAAGGGTTGAGCTTGGATCCTGGCGCCCAGCCTTCAGCCCTTATAGGACACTCTTTTCCTTCGTTCAATTTGACAGATCTGCATAGCGGAAAAAGATTAACCACAGAACATTTGCCTAATCAGCCATTTTTGATCAATGTGTGGGCGACCTGGTGCATTACCTGTCAGGTGGAACACCCTTATCTCACTAAGCTTTCAGAAACGATACCTGTAGTCGGATTGAATTATAAAGATAAAGCCTCTTCAGCTTTGGCCTGGTTAGCAAAACTTGGTGATCCGTATGTGACTCAGATTTTTGATCCGGAGGGACGACTCGGCATAGATCTGGGCGTCGCCGGAGCACCGGAAACCTTTTTGGTCGATTCAAAGGGTATTATTCAACTTCGCATACAAGGTGAGGTCAACGACCGAGTATTCTTGGGCGAAATACAACCCTTGTTGGAAACGCTTCAATGAAAAAGTTTCTACTGATCGCTCTTTGTGCGGGAATGGCTAACGTGTCAGTTGGAGCGATTGAGACTTATCAATTTGACTCATCAAGTCAAGAGGAGCGCTTTCGAGAACTCACACTTGAATTGCGCTGTCCTAAATGTCAGAACCAGGCTATCGGTGATTCTGATGCAGAGATATCTGGTGATCTAAGATCTGAAGTTCACCGGCTGCTAAAAAAAGGAGCCACAAACGACGAAATTAAAGACTTTATGGTGGCTCGTTATGGCCGTTACGTGCTCTACAGTCCTCCACTAGACCAGCAAACTCTATTGCTTTGGTTCGGTCCATTCATACTTTTGATATTCGGTGGCGTTGTTGTCGTACTTCGTATTAAAAGGTCAAAGGAAGTACTTGATAGGGGAGAATCTGGAGCGTGATTTGGATGGGATTACTCACCATGCTGATCTTGTTCGGATTGCTTTGGGCACTTAGGGAGTTTGGTCGAAATGGCGTTATCATTTCATTCTTGGTCACATTGGTCTGTTCATGTGGTGCAACTTACGGGTATTGGAGTCTGGGTGCTTATGAGATGTCATTGTCGACCGAGGCACTCAATGCTCTTCCTGAAAATGAGCGTGCATATGTGATTGCTCAAGCAGCAGAAGATGAGTTTCTAGAGCGTAATCGTGTCGCGAATCAGGAAATCATTAATTTGTTTCAATTGGCTCTCGATATAGATCCAAACCAGATTACGGCACTGGGTTCGATGGGGATCATTGCATTTGAGGCTGGTGAGTACGAGAAAACAGTACTTTTTTGGACTCGGATGTTAGAACAATTGCCGCCAGAATCTGATCAAGCAAATTTGATCTCGACTGGAATTGCTCGAGCATCTGAAAGAGCGAACGCTTTAGCATCTCAAGATAATATGGTTGTCGAATCGATCATACAACTGGATGTTTCTTTAGATCAGGAATTGCCTGACAATTTAAAAGAAGCCTCAGTATTCATTTTTGCCAGAGAACTAGACGGATCACCAAGGCCTTTGGCGGCAAAACGGTTGTCGGTTAAAGATCTTCCGGTTTCAATTACGCTTTCAAATCAGGATGCCCTGATGGGTGGCAAACTCTCCCAAGGGTTAGAAGTAGAGGTGGCTGCCCGGTTGACCGTAAGTGATGCTAGTGGTACTGAGAGCGATTGGATGGCCGTTCCGATCATCATGACTTTAGGTTCGAAGAATATCGGATCACTGCGCTTAAAGCCTTAATTTTGAATCATTGCTGCTGGGGGGAGTCTTAATCCCGCTAGTAAATAGAGGTCCCTAACTGATAAATAAGTTGGAAGTTGTCCCAGATCAGTTCGGGAGAAACTTCAAATAATTGAGCGTGGCCAATCCACTAATGCCAGTCTGCCTGAGAAGCGACTATCACTCGCTCGAATTTGAGTTGCATTAATGATCCGATGGTAGCCGTATCAACTTTGATGGAATATATTATTTAATGCCGAGGGCCGTAATATTTCAACGTCAAATATCTAGAATTGTTGGGCGATTTAAACTCTGGATTTTTACGCGGTATTCTTCTTGTCGATTCTAATAAATCTATAGGAGATGAGAAGATGAAGAAGAGCTTATTACGTCACCTGAGGTGCATCGTATTGCTCGATCATCAGTTTCTTTTTTATAAATTTCTCAAACTTTTGAAGGTAAACACCTTGAAACTCCTAGACGCACTGGATATTTTTCATGTAACTGAATATGGAAGTTAAATAAGTTGCGTTTAAAAAGTATAAAAATTGCTGGCTTTAAGTCATTTGTAGACATGACGACAGTTCCTTTTCAATCGAATATGACTGCGATCGTCGGACCTAATGGTTGTGGTAAATCTAATGTGATTGATGCTGTGAGATGGGTGATGGGTGAGTCCAGTGCTAAGCATCTTCGTGGAGAGTCAATGACTGATGTAATTTTTAATGGATCAGTCAGTCGTAAACCAGTATCACGGGCTTCTGTCGAGCTCCTTTTTGATAATGAGGATGGGCGGGCAGCCGGAGAGTATGCGAGATTTTCTGAAATAGCAGTCCGGCGGGAGTTAACTCGAGAAGGTCAATCCAAGTATTTTTTAAATGGCACGGTATGCCGTCGTCGTGATGTAACTGATTTATTTTTAGGGACAGGCCTTGGACCAAGATCTTACGCCGTTATTGAGCAGGGCATGATCGCTAAGTTTGTTGAAGCGAGACCTGAGGAACTAAGAACTTATGTGGAGGAAGCTGCAGGTGTATCTAGGTACAAAGAACGCAGGCGCGAAACTGAGCTTCGTATTTCACGAACGAGAGAAAACCTCGAGCGGCTGAGTGATCTTTCAGATGAATTGGGCCGGCAGTTGGGTCGCTTAAAGCGGCAGGCTGATGCTGCCCAGGAATATAAAAAAGTAAAAGTCAAAATTCGTAATTTGAAAGTGCTAATTTGTAGGTACCAGCTCCAGTTAGAAAACGAAAAGAGACACATTCAAGCGGATGAAAAGAATTGCTGTAAAAAGGATCTTGATCAGTTGGCGAATCAGCTCGCTAGCAATGAACGCGCGCGTATCAGCATACAAGTTGCGAGAGAAGATACTGGCAGAGCATTGGATGATGCTAATAGTCTCTACTATACCCATGCTGCGACCCTTTCGCAGATGGAGTCAAAAAAAGATATCTACCAGCAGAAAATTGAACAGCTGGATGTAAAGAACAATCGAATTGAGAGAGAGATCACAGAACTGCAAGTGACCACAGAATCTGATCGTGCAGACGGCATTATTGCCGAACAACAAAAAGCCCAGATTGAGCCGCAATTGAAAATCACTCAAGCCGATTTGCAAGCATTGGATCAGTCGATTGCATCCTTCGAGGAAAAGTTAGATGAAGTAGATTTACAACGCGGACACCTTGCAGTCGAACTGAATGAGCTAGGATCAGAAATTACGCGACTGGAAGCTGAAAAAATGGGACTTAACCGTCAGCAAGAGCGTGAGTTAGCTCGGTTAAATGAAGTTAATGCTGCACTTCTAAAAATGTCCGATGCAGATCCGAGAATTATTGATGCCTGTGTAGCGGATGAGTCTCTATTGTCAGAACGATTGAGTCTTGAATCAGTCCGCGGTCAAGAAATCCAGACAAAATATGATGAGAATTCAAAATTAGCCGCTGAAAAAGAAGATCATTTAAGAGATGCGGATGCAAAATTTCAATTGTCTAAAGCTCAACTCGAAAAAGCGCTACGCATATTGGACATAGAATCTCGAATTGAGGGTCAGAATATAGACGGGTGGATATCTTCTCAGGCGTCCATTAAGGGACGTTTGCTCGAATATGTAGAGGTGAATCCAGGAGATCGATTAGCATTTGAGGTTGCTTATCCTGAATGGCTCAGTGCATTTGTGGTGGATAATATAAAAGATTTTGATTTTGAGTCTATACCAGCAGGCGTTCGTATTGTTGCGTCTGAGCAAGTTGAAACTCTGCCAAAACGACTGCCTAAAGTGTCGAGGCCACTCATGGCCGGTGGAGAAGGATATACGGAGAGTGGTCTTCGTTTTGGCCCCGGGTGGGTTGAGCGTCTAACGGGTCATGCGACGGGTATTTTAGATCTCAAAGCTAGGCTCCCTGATTTGCAGTCCGCTCAACATGATGCAAAAGAAGTTACTGTTCAATTAGATGCTCAATTAATTGATCTACGACAACGCTGTAAACAAGAACTTATGGCATTAAAGCAACAAAGACAGGTCGTATCAGTCTTGGAGACTGAATCAATACAGTTGAACAATCGATTGGCAGGACTTGAGGCGAAGAGTCAGGAGATAAAAGATAGCCGAGATCGGCTTAGTCGCGAACAAGATTTGCTTGCGACGGGACAATTGACAATTTCAGCAGAAATTAGACGACTCGGCCTGAGGCTTATCGATTTACGTGCAACCGAAACAGTGATCCAGGAAAAATTGAGGCCCCTGCAAGATTTAATCAGCGCTGACAAATTATCTCTGATGCGACTCCGCGAAGAGCGCAATAACCTTATAAATGCTAGGTCTGATCTGAGAGTTCAGATGGAACGATTCATTGGAGTTAAAATCAGATCTGACGCGCAGGTCCAAAGAACAGAGGCTCAAGTACTAGCCCTTAACAACGAATTTCAAAAAGTACTCAACCAACGCCAGTTATTAATTGACCACCCAGAGGTGACAGAAGCTGACATTAATCAAGCGGTAAAGGAAAGTCAGCACCTTCAGAATTTGTTGGCAGCAGCTCGTAAAAAGCTTGGAGAACACGAACATGTGTCCAGAGGATTAGACGCCGAGCGATTAGAAATCGAGGGGTTTCGGGAAGCGAAAAATAAAAAATTAAGTGAGATTCTTCTCAAAGAACAGGCAATAAAGATAGAGTTGGATAGACTTTATAGCGAGATAAAAACGAAGGAGGTTGATGAAAAATTATTGACTGAAATCGAGGCAAATTTTGGAACGATACAGAAAGCAGAAGCTGAGCTGGAGAAGTACTTAGCTAGAATAGAAAGATTGGGGTCCATTAACTTAGTTGCACTTGATGAATATCAAAATGAATTGCAAAGAAAAGCTGGACTAGATCATCAGCATGCTGAACTCACAGAAGCTTTGAAAACTCTCGAAGATGCTATTCGAAAGATTGACCGCGAAACGCGGCACTTGTTTAAAAATACATTTGATGCGATTAATCAATCATTCGGCGATATCTTTCCCAAGTTATTCGGTGGTGGGGAGGCTCGGTTGATGCTAGCAAATGAGGATTTATTATCTTCAGGAATCACAATAATGGCGAGACCCCCGGGTAAGCGGAACTCAAGTATTTATCTGTTGAGCGGTGGCGAAAAAGCCTTGACCGCACTGTCGCTGGTATTTTCTATATTTCATCTAAACCCTGCTCCATTTTGTTTGCTGGATGAGGTGGATGCACCGCTTGATGACGCGAATGTTGCAAGATACGCGAATGCTGTTGCTAATATGTCTCAAGCGGTTCAATTTATTTACATTACCCATAACAAAATCGCCATGGAGTATTCAGAGCATTTATTGGGAGTGACCATGTCGGAGCCTGGTGTATCGCGTCTTGTTTCAGTTGATATCGAGCGAGCTATTGAGCTCTCCACATCTGAGTAGGGAATATATGGAATTGGAAATCGGATTACGGGAATATTTGCTGATTTTAGGAGCAATTCTAATAGTTGGACTGCTCGCTGATGGAATTCGTCGCACCCTCAGGCATAAGAGAGAAGGTCTAAAACTAGATTTGATGGCCGCTCCCCCAGAATCTCCTGAGAGAAGTGACGTCAGCAAGCCTCGGTCTGCGAGGAAGACTATGCCGGTAGATCTCGAACCCAAGGTAGATGCAGATCCATTATTTGATCCATCACACTTTAGTCAGTTAAACCTCTGGGCGGGTGAAATTAAAGCTGAAGCAATGAAGTCGACTGATAGAGAAGCCTTGGATGTGGAGTTTGCCAAAGATACTTTAACTGAGTCGTTGTTTGCAGGAAATGAGCCAATAGAGTCCCAAGAGTCATCTAATTCAGCCGTTACCCCGCCGGATACGAGTGCACTAGATCGAATGGAGCCGACCTGGATCCCTGACAATTCAGTACCAATCAAGCTCTCCCAGCCAGCAGAGAATTTACTAGACTCAAAAGGTAATGAAAATGCTGAAAATACTGCAAGCTCTGAAGACAACTTCATATCAGATTTAGAAAATGATATTCACAGTACAGATATGCAAATTTTAGGCGACGGTCCTATGGTAGAACCGATCACTAAAGGAGAAGAGGCCAGTTTTCTGAGCTCGACTTTAGGTAGAATATTTAGTCATTTTGGAAAAAAATCTGAGTATTCTGATGGCCAAAAAACCGAGTCTCCTTCTCTGCACTTAGACCATGGAACGACCGAAAAACCATCGGCTTCGATTGCGCGAGTAGATACATTGAACGATCAATCGATGTATGACTTGATTTTAGTTCGCGTCCAAAGCTCGCGTGAAGAAAGACTAGAGGGTGTCAACCTACACAAAGCGTGTTTGCGAGCTGGCTTGCGGCGCTCTAAATCGAAGATCTATCAACGATTCCCTCTGGATGAAACCGAACATCCTTTGTTTTCATTAGTTAATGGCATTGAACCGGGAATTTTTGAAGATGATGCCAAGTCCATTGACACGCCGGTTGTATTCTTGTTTACAGAGCTGCCAAAACAGTCGGATCCCCTATTCGCTGTCAATGAACTGATCTCGGGCGCGAGATCCATCGCGAGAGATATTGGTTGTGACGTTTTTGATCAGGGCGGCACGCCAATTTCGAAGGACTGGATTGATTTTGCAAGGGCTCAGGCCAGCTATCAAAATCTAACTCGAACATGACGAACACCATAGCCTTGAGGATTCGAGAACTTTTAACTGAGATTAGGCAACATGATTATAATTATCACGTGCTAGACGCGCCAATAATTGGCGACTCTCAATATGACAAGCTGTTGACTGAATTGAAGTCATTGGAGGCAGAATTTCCACAATACTGCGATCCTGATTCGCCAACGCAGCGTGTGTGCGCAAAACCTGACTCTCGGTTTGAGGAAATCTCTCATTCAGTTCCAATGTTGTCATTGGATAATGTCTTTAATTTTCATGAATACGATCAGTTTGTAAAACGATTATATGAGCGGTTAAAAAATGAAGAAGGCATTGAGTTCACCGCTGAGCCAAAACTTGATGGCCTTGCATTAGCCGTTCGCTATGAGCATGGAAAGTTAATATCAGCAGCCACACGTGGCGATGGACAAACGGGTGAAGATGTTACTCAAAATGTTAGAACAATTCGTTCAGTTCCTTTGATGTTAAATGGATCGTATTTCCCTGAAGTAGTCGAGATTCGTGGGGAAGTTGTAATGAAAAAGTTAGATTTTGATGCGATGAATAAACGGCTGGCTGCGAATAATGAGAAAACATTTGTGAATTCTAGAAATGCTGCTGCTGGAAGCCTTCGTCAACTCGACCCAGCCATCGTCGCTGCAAGACCTTTATCTTTTTATGCTTACGGTATTGGAGAGATTTCTGAAGTGCTAGGAGCCTCTCATATTGAATTAATGCAGAGGCTTAAGACTTTGGGGATCCCAGTAAATCCAGGAGTTGTAAGCGGTACGTCAGAGCGGATAAAAGTAGCTTACGCAAACATGATTGAAATGCGTGATTCACTACCCTACGAAATTGACGGTATGGTTGTGAAGGTCAATCAATTGGATCTTCAAAAGCGATTGGGCATCGCAGCAAAAGCACCTCGATTTGCTACGGCATGGAAATTTCCAGCGCAGGAGGCATCGACCCTTCTGATTGCTATTGATTTTCAGGTTGGACGAACAGGGGCAATTACCCCAGTGGCGCAGCTCGAGCCAGTGTTTGTTGGCGGTGTGACCTTGTCGAAAGCTACTTTGCATAATTTTGATGAAGTGCAACGTTTGGATGTGCGTCTTGGTGATCGAGTCATGGTTAGACGGGCGGGGGATGTTATTCCTCAAATCGTTCGTGTGATGACTGATGAGAGGACTAAGGTAATGGCTCCCGTAGAGTTGCCAATCCGTTGTCCTGTTTGTAATTCGCCAGTTGAGAGATTGGAAGGTGAGGCCTTGATTAGGTGCTCTGGCGCTTTGATATGCCGTGCTCAGCGGCTAGAGTACCTAAAGCACTTTGTATCCCGTAAAGCGATGGATATAGAGGGAGTAGGCGAGAAATTACTTGAAACTTTGATTCACAAAAACCTAGTCAAAACACCAGCTGACCTTTACCGATTAGACGCCGATACTTTAAAAAGCCTCGACCGGATGGCTGAAAAATCCGCTCAGAATGTTATCGATGCCATTTTGGCGTCTAAGGTGACTACCTTCCCAAGGTTTTTATACGCTCTGGGAGTTCGGGATGTAGGCGAAGCAACAGCTCGCTCGCTGGCCGGAGCTTTTGGCCGTTTGAATCTATTTATGCAGGCAACTTTGGACGATCTAATGACGGTAGATGATGTAGGACCAATTGTTGCGTCCCATATTCGTGCGTTTTTTGAGAAAGAACAGAACATGGAAATTATTCAAGAGTTGGTTGGGCTTGGTATATCTTGGGATGAGGAGTCGCCAAAGGTGTTCGGTGATCGTCTTGATTTATCGGGTCAGACTTGGGTCTTAACGGGGTCATTGAGAGCGATGACTCGGAATGAAGCATCTGATAAATTACGTGCAATGGGGGCGAAGGTTCTGGATTCTGTGAGTAAAAAGACCTCTGCACTAGTTGCTGGGTCAGATGCTGGAAGTAAATTAGCGAAGGCTCAGTCACTGAAGATTAGGATAGTTGATGAAGCGACTTTGCTGAAGATCCTAGGATCATGACTCGATTAATTTTACTATTTACTGTAACACTCGCAGCATGGTCAGTGGCGCCACCGAGAGATATACAGAACGCCTGTAATTTTTTAGCGGAGAAGCAAGGGTGGTATGATGCTGTAAAGGATTCGGCAGAGTCTTGGAATGTA
>CAZFNA010000051.1:0-13482 GCA_964520465.1 uncultured Pseudomonadales bacterium
TAGAAGCATCGCTAGCAGTGATGCCAATGTCTTAGCATCAGTGTACGCAGGCGAAATAAATCTAGCTATTTGGCGACGCGGCTTATCAAGTAAACTGAAAAAGAGCGTTTCAGCTGTTTTAGAATCTGAACACAACTTACGTACCTCCATTATCGTCTCACCCATAAATGCACATCAATTACTCTCAGAGGAGCTTGCGTCAGCATCTAAGTATAATGCGCTGACAAATGATATCTCTGACCTTGTCGATATGTTTTGTTGTTTGTTCGACCTTGAGGCAGTCGGCCTGCGTCTGGCCAGCCTCGATCAATCAATGTGCCCACGATTCCACATTGACCATGTACCGTGCCGGCTAATTACGACATATCAGGGGGACGCTACTGAGTGGATTCCTGATCGTTTGGTTGACCGCTCTAAATTAGGGGCGGGAAATCAAGGTTTGCCCGATCAACAATCAGGTATATTTAAAAGTCCTGCTCACATTCAGCATCTCATGGTTGGGGACGTTGCTTTATTAAAAGGAGAAAGTTGGGATGGAAACGAGAATGGTGGACTTGTGCACCGCTCACCAACTTTAAAAAATAAGCCACGAAGGCTTATACTCACGTTAGACTTTCATAATTGACGCCGCAAAAAGATATATTGATTATGGAGTGATCCCTTAAATACGAATTCGTTCTGACTATGATCTTTAATTCCGTGGCGGACACCTGTGGCCTAACTATGGGTCAACAGGAATAACTAAGACAAAATGTTGTTGTTAAATGCCGCTTCGTTGCTGTTTTTATAAGTTCAGACGTTAAATTAATGAACTGCCAAGCCAGATCTTTTCAAAGATCAAAAAGTACTCCCCTGTTGGAAAAGAACAAACCATCACTACTCAGCAGAATTTAATTTATCTGGCAGTCAAAATACAGACTCATTTCAGTTGTAATTTGATCTACAAAAGCTACATACTCAAATTAAAGAGGACGTTCAATGAAAAGAATAATACAACTGTTCACATTGCTGGTATGCACTATCGGCTGCATTGCCGTGGCTGCTACTGCTACTGCTGCCGCCAACGAGACTGTTTGGGCAAAACTAAAATCGAATCCAGAGACTTCAATATTTGCTAAATACGCACTGGAATTAGGACTGGTCGATGCGCTGGATACGGCTCAGCTTATTATTCCCTGGACCCTGTTTGTTCCGGATGACAAAGCTTTCTCTAGGCTACCGAAGCCACTCCTAGAAAAGATAAAAAATAATGATCAATTTAAGCGGCAAATAATTATATCTCATTTAGTGCTGGGAGCTTCGACTTCCGTTGAAGGTATTGGAAGTGGGAACAAATTAACAACTGCAAGCGGAGCAACACTGAATTTGGTTCAAAAAGATAATCTGTACATCAAGGATGCTGTCATTACTAAAAAAGATATTATCGCCACTAACGGCATCATTCATCTCGTCGAGTGTGTCATGTACGTTCAACCAAGCGTCTCAGATGATCGTTTAAGTCAGGAGCTGCAATCTACTTATGACCAAACCGCCTGTTGCCTCGCAGACAGTGTGGACGATAACCATCACATGGCTCTATCCAATTAAAATTAAAGAAATCATGAAATTGCTGATAAAACCGTCTTGTTCCCTATCAAGTCTAAACTCAGTCGCTTAAAATTTAACTTGTGACAAGTAGCAAGTAGCATTTCACCTATTTTTGTTATCTTGTTAGCCTAAGGGAGTCCGTTACTGACATTCAGCCCAGCTAAAGATTAGTCAAACTATAAAGCCTAGACAGATTCCTTTGCAGTTCAAGAAACATAATAAAAACAGCCATCTGCGGGATGATATCAGCAACCTTTGTAATCGTCAGCAATACATTGATGAGCGAGTTTATCAGCGATAGAGATCTCGTCAGGCGTCATTTTTTTCGTAACAATCCTCCTATTTCTAGATGCATTTTTATTGCCTGATGATGCTGCAATATTCCACCACATGAGTGCGTAAATATTATCCTGATCAACACCATCTCCATTAGCATATATTCCCCCAAGATTACTTTGGGCCTTAGCTATTCCTTGCTCTGCCGAAATTGTGTACCACTTCACTGCAGTCGCGTAGTCCTTTAGAACACCGAGTCCACCGACATACATAACTCCAAGATTCAGTTGCGCGAAGGCGTTCCCTTGTTCTGCGGCAAGCGTGTACCACTTCACAGCCATCGGATAATTCTGAGGAACACCATCTCCTTTTCTATACATGTCCCCAAGATAGAATTGCGCTTTAGCGAATCCTTGTTCAGCAGCAAGGGCATGCCACTTTGCTGCCTTCTTGTAGTCCTGAGGAACTCCAAGTCCCTCTAAATGCATTACCCCAATAAAGTATTGTGCGAGGGCAGTCCCTTGGTCTGCGAGAGGAGTCCATTCCTCCAGAGAAGTTGCGTAATCACCAGTCTTATAAGCAACCCACCCTTTTGTAAAGTCCGCACCCCAACTAACCGGAGAAACTATTACGGTTAGTAAGAATAAATAAATACATATATTTTTCATAACGATTAACACTTTCGTGTAATTTTTTTATATTCAAACGGTACATGGCCAGCTCGCAAAAATCACCTCCTTACTAGCCCTAGAACCCCGTAAGCATGTTTCATTCGGTTTTTCCTTTACATAAGCGATCGAGAGGAGCTACCAAAGACTATTTGTTTCATCAATTGTCGCATAGCGAAAATAAAAAATACCTCAGTTAGACGTGTCCAGGTTGTCCTTCAAGTGGTTTAATAGATTTTGCCGACTGGTTTCGGCCGTAAATCAAGGAGGTAAGACGTGTCTGAGGCGAAATGTGAAGTTGAAGTAATTGTTCGGCGGGCACATGAACAAATTATTGAAGGCCTAATGGAATTAGATGTAGACCAATTGCGCCAAGGCCTGGACTGGAGCCTTCAGCACTATGGGAAGTTGGATGTGAAGCACCTGCTAGAGATGGCGATCGAACTTCACGAAGAAAGTCGTCACTGATTTAATTAACTAAATTCTATATTTAATCTGTGTCGAAATTTCTTATAAGCGGGAGCAGTTAAATTACGACTTCAGATTTGCAAGCTCAGACTCTAACAACTGAATCTCCTTTGAGATATTGAGGGCGTCGACGCGACAACGATCGAGATAATTGATTGTTATTTCCAATTTTCTTTCAATGCCTTTTGCCGTCAAATGATAGACGCATCCGCGCTTACCCTTTGGCGTGATAACTATTTCAGTACGGATAATACCATCATGGATCATCTGTTTAAGTGCATCATTAGTTGTTCCAAGACTTAAACCAATTTGATCAGCGATTTTACGCTGAGAGATCTCACTACGTTGTCCGATTACTCTTAAAATGGCTAGTATTCGCGTGCGTACAATATCATTTCGTAAATTCAATGCCATAAGTCCTTTTGATTACATGCGGTGAATCTTCAGTCGCACTCTTTATCATGTGTCGCATTAATTTATCAAAAGTATAACATGCAGCATGAAATTGGAATCAATTTCCAATTTTTATAGCCGCACAATATTTACTATTTTTTTTGGCTTGACGCCCAACCATTGCCTGATTAAAGAGCCTAGTTTCCGTTGTAAGGCTTCACGAAGGGAATCATCTGATTGAAGAACGCTAGAGTTGCACTTAAGTATAATATCCTCAACCGCGAGCTTTAAATCAGCGCTAACGGAATCTAGATCGGTTTCACCAGTTGACACTCCAACGAAAACAATCTGAGGCTCGGTCAGTAATCTTGCTTTTTTATCCAGTACAACCGTAACCGTCATGAGTCCTGCGTCAGCTAACGGTCGACGTTCGGCAAGCTCTCGACTATTAAGAGAGACTAAACTTGAACCCGATAACCCGAGACGTCCTGCTTGCACTTTGGCAATTATCTCTACTGATTCGGGCAATAATCTCATCACATCCCCATTCAAAACACGCGCTGCGCCAAGACCCATCTCACGAGCCAACTCAGCATGTGCTGCCATATGTCTTGCTTCCCCATGAACTGGAATCACAAAATTTGGACGCAAAGCTCTATACATCCAACGAAGTTCATCCCGACAGGGATGACCCGAAACATGAATCGGTGCATCCTGCTCCGTCACTACTCGAATATTTTTTTGTGAAAGTAGGTTATATAGCCGGTATAGTTTTTTCTCATTCCCAGGAATTACCTTGGAAGAAAAAACAACAGTATCGTCTGATTCAAGTAATAAATCTTGATGCTCTCCTTTTGCCAACCGAGCCATAGCAGCCCTTGGCTCGCCTTGCGATCCTGTAGCTAAGATCAACTGCTCAGAACGCGGGAGGTAATCTAAATCTTCTGTTGGCACAATATCGGGGAAATTTTTTAGATACCCCACAGATTTCGCGGTCTGTAAATAATTAAATAGGCTCCGCCCTAATACCGAAATTCGGCGTCCAGTTTTAAGCGCAACATCACCAAGACTCGCAAGCCTGGCAGTATTTGATGAAAAACACGTTACAGCAACTCGATTTGGTTGTTTACGAATTACTTCCAGCAATGCCTTTTGGCAATCGGCTTCAGAACCAGACCATCCATCGACGGTCGCGTTAGTAGAATCGCCAACCACAAACTCAACTCCCTGCTCGCCGAGTTCGAGGATTCGCTTGTCATCATAATGCGCCCCCTCCACCGGATGTGGATCAAGTTTCCAATCACCAGTATGAAAAACAGTACGTCCTGCGGCTCTTAACACTAGTGCATTGGGCTCAGGAACGGAATGCGTTAAGGTAACCCACTCCAGATCAAAATTGCCAAGGCTTTGCCGTGAGCCTGGCTGTACTTCATGTAGTGGAACTCGTTCGAGCAAACCCGCTTCGCCCAACTTCCTGCGTGCGACAGATGCTGTAAATGGAGTGCAATAGACTGGAGCCTTCAACTGATTCCACAAATAATGCAACGCGCCGACATGATCTTCGTGTGCATGCGTAATCACGATGCCTATAATCTGATCACGAACCGATCGAAGGGCGGAAACATCTGGACAAATCACATCTATACCTGGCGGGCTCTCATCATCTCCAAATGTAATACCGACATCCACTAATAAAAATTGACCGTTACAACAGTAAACGTTCAAGTTCATGCCTATTTCACCTGAACCGCCTAGCGGCGAAAAGTAGAGGTGCCCATCAGCCCAAGATATTTGGGAAAAACTAGTAAATTGCTTCACAATACTGTATATAATTCCAGTTAATTTAAAAAGGTGATCACAATGGTAACGATCTTATTGCCACAAACCAAACAGTCAGCACCATTAAAAGAAAATGAACAGGATTCAATACTCGCGGAAAGCTTTCGGAGTGTTCAAATTATGGGATGGGTTGCTTGCGGACAGCCAATTGATATGCTCACAAATCAAGAATCGATCCAAATCCCATCCAAGCTTGTACGCAAAAATACATATGCATTGAGAGTGCGAGGTAATTCGATGAAAGATGCTAATATCATCGATGGTGATGTCGTAATTATTGAACAGACACAACAAGCCGAAAATGGCGAAAAAGTTGTCGTTCAAATTAACCAGAGGGAAGTTACTTTAAAAACATTGAGGCTAGATGAAGAAGGTGTCAAATTAGTTCCCGCCAACTCAAACATGCAACCGATTATTTTAAACAACGCTGATGTTGAAGTTCTTGGAATTGTGCGAGGTGTAATTCGCGACCGGATTTAAACCCGGTTACTAACTATGATCGGATAGATAGTCGCTCAAGGTATTTAAACTATTCAATTAAAGCATTAGAAATAGTAGCCTCACATCTCTCTTAAGCAATAACACATAGTCATCCATTATTTTCAATCGCGTTAATGTCAGCGATCGGGGTTCTTAATATTACCTCTCTCTAATCACCAGCGCCGCTCTAATTCAGTCCACAGAAAAACCGTCTCGGGATCATTATTAGGTTACTTCAAGTCTCGAAGCCAGAACTCCAGTAATCCATAACAATGTAATTCAATATGACCTGCCGCTTGAAGGTCGGAAACCAGCTCAGTGATGATACCTCAAGACCTTTCTCGAGAAGAAATGAGCTGCCTGGCTATGTATATTTATAATCACAAATCTTTGATCGACTCTCGGATTGCATCAATATTCCGACGATAATCATCCAGTGTTCCGCCTTTAAAAACCGCCGAACCTGCAACTAAAGCTGTCGCTCCAGCTTTTACAAAAGCAGGGGCAGTCTCAGGCGTAATTCCACCATCTACCTCAATATCAACCTGACGACCATCTAGCATTTCACGAATCCGAAGAACTTTATCGACCACCGCTGGGATAAGCGATTGACCACCGAATCCAGGATTAACCGTCATAACCAAGACTAAATCTAATCGATCCAGTACGTAACGCAAACACTCTTCCGATGTATGTGGGTTCAGTGAGACTCCTGCACGACAACCTAAGTCACGTATTTGAGCTAATGTACGATCAAGATGACTGCAAACCTCTGCGTGTACGGTGATAATGTCGCAGCCCGCTTTCTGATACTCTCCGAGCAATCGATCAGGATTACTCACCATCAGGTGAGCGTCAAAGGGTTTGGTAGTAGCTCCACGCACTGCCTCTATAACAGGGGGTCCGAAGGTTAGATTGGGCACAAAATGTCCATCCATAACATCCAAATGAATCCAATCACAACCGGCTGCATCGACTGCTTGGATTTCTTCTTTAAGGCGACCAAAGTCCGACGCCAAGATTGATGGTGCTACTTTGACATTAGCCATATTAGTTCCTTTTTAGCTTTGCTAATACATGCATCCATAAATTACCACTGACTGAAGAGGCTATCTTAGGGCCCTAACCAGCTCCGCCTTCATAAAGCTCTACCCAGCGAACTTCAGTTTTAGATCCAAACACCAAAACAGTTCGTTCATGAATTTCAGCAGGTATTTTTGCTAGGATTCGATCAGTCCCATCAGTTGCACTGCCTCCTGCTTGTTCAACAAGAAAGGCAACGGGATTGGCCTCATAAATTAAACGCAAACGACCATTCTCATATTTAGGGCGACTGTCACTGGGATACAGAAAAATACCACCTCTATTAAAAATACGTCCCGCATCTGCTACCAATGAGCCAATCCATCGCATATTAAAGTCTCGCTCCCGCGGCCCCTCTTTACCAAGGATTAAATCATTGACGTATCGCTGAATTGGAGCAAGCCACCGACGTGCATTCGATCCATTAATTGCATATTCACTGGTTACTTCTGGTATTTTTATACCTTCCTCTACCAACATAAATAGACCGGAATTAGGATCCATAAGGAATAAGTCCGTGCCTTGTCCAGTCGTTAAGATGAGCGAGGTTTGCGGGCCATATACAAAAAAGGCCGCCGCCAATTGTTTATCACCGACCTGCATAGCAGATTTTTGTAGATCACCACCAGGATTTGGTAAAATTGAGATAATTGTCCCAATAGATACATTAACGTCAATGTTTGAAGATCCATCTAGTGGATCGATTGCTACAATTAAAGGCGCATCCTCATCCAGAACAACTGCGCTGTTCTGTTCTTCACTGCAGTAGGCTGCGACAACACCGGATACTTTAGCGGCCTCAAGAAATGCATCATCTACCATAACATCCAATGCTTTTTGGACATCGCCATCAGCATTTTCGTCGCTGAGAGTACTACCGAAATCGCCACCAGCGGCTACGGTCCTGCTGACATCACGGGCTTTCGTTGCAAAACCCATAAAAAGCTCTGCCAATGCGCTGTATTCAGGCTTTTGATTCTTCAGCGATAGCAGTCTTGCATTCAGTGTGGCCATATAGCTAATCCAAATTACTAGTTGCGTATTAAATCACTATCCATTGTTAGCAAAACACAGGGGGCTTAGAAAACGTGATTACAACTGCTGCTGGCGCGGGCATCTTCAATTACCTATGATCACCTATTCGAATTACTAATATAATGGTGAATATCAAACCATATAAGCCACTAGAATTTATAGTTTTCCTAGCACAAAGTCCTATGCCTTTGCTAAATAGCGATGCAAAACTAATGTCTCAAGACTAACATCCTTAAGAATTTTCTCGTGGGTGCTCTCCAGTACCACAGGAGCTATCACTCCAGCACGAACTGCCTCCACCCAACGAAGTGCGCAGACACACCAACGATCGCCAGGTTTTAGCCCTGGAAACTCGAATTCTGGGCGCTCGGTAATCAGATCATTCCCTTGTCGCAGCGAGAAAGACAAAAATTCCGAGGTCATTACTGCACAAACCACATGAGTTCCAAGATCTGAGGCATCAGTTTGACAGCAACCATCTCGCAAATATCCAGTCAACGGATCCAGCGAACAGGACGCTAATGTTTCGCCAATTACATTCAACTGCATTGTACTTCCTATTCAAAAAATAGCGGAGACTGTCTGTGCCAAACTGGCTCCATTACGGTAAGTTTTTAAACATTCTACTGCTAAGCCTAGCTGATATGCTTTAGCAACTGGTCCAAACTGGCTTTGGCATCTCCGTAGAACATTCGGGTATTCTCTTTGTAGAAAAGTGGATTCTCTATTCCGGAATAACCGGTTCCTTGTCCGCGCTTCGATACAAATACCTGCTTAGCATTCCAAACTTCGAGAACTGGCATCCCTGCAATCGGAGAATTAGGATCCTCTTGGGCGGCTGGGTTTACAATATCATTTGAACCGATAACAATTACCACGTCAGTACTAGAGAGATCATCGTTGATCTCGTCCATTTCCAGTACGATATCGTAAGGAACTTTCGCTTCGGCTAGCAAGACATTCATATGACCTGGCAAGCGACCCGCCACTGGGTGAATTGCGAATCTTACATTTTTACCCTTGGCTCTTAGCCTGCGAGTCAGCTCGCTGACAGATTGTTGCGCCTGGGCAACGGCCATGCCGTAACCAGGCACAATGACTACACTATCGGCGTCATCTAAAGCACTCGCAACACCAGCAACATCTATCGCAATTTGCTCACCTTCGATTTCCATGGCAGGCCCGGATACATTACCAAAACCACCAAGGATCACAGACACGAATTGCCGGTTCATCGCCTTACACATGATGTAGGATAAAATTGCTCCCGATGAACCGACGAGCGCACCAGTCACAATAAGCAAATCATTTCCGAGCAAGAAACCTGTCGCTGCCGCTGCCCACCCTGAATAGGAATTAAGCATCGAGACCACCACAGGCATATCAGCACCGCCGATGGCCAAGACCAGATGAGCTCCCAAGAGAAACGCCAAGGCCGTCATCACATAAAGCGTCCAAGATCCTGCCTGATTCATGTACAAATACAGAAGTACTAAAGATGCGCCAAACAGCACAATATTCCATAAATGACGAGCCGGAAGAATCAAAGCTTTTCCGCCAATCTTTCCAGACAGCTTACCGTACGCAATAATTGAGCCTGTGAAAGTCACAGCACCAATAAAAACGCCCAGGAAAACTTCAATTTCATGAATAATACGTTCTGCATTCGATGCAAAATTATGAGCCGTCATATCAGAATTAATTCCGATCAGTACCGCAGCCAACCCAACAAAAGAGTGCAGCGCCGCAACCAGTTGAGGCATACCCGTCATTTCAACACGATTAGCCACCAACGCGCCGGCGACCGTACCAATAAGGATTGATCCCACTAACCAACTACCGAGCTGAACTTCGGACCCAGCGATGGTGGCAGTAACCGCAATTGCCATACCAATGATTCCGTACCACACGGCTCGTTTGGCCTTCTCTTGGTTTGACAAGCCCCCCAAAGCCAGAATAAAAAGCACTGCTGCCGCAATATAAGCGGCGGTCTGAAGTCCGATTGTCATCTTAATTCCCTCCGCTTATGACTTTTTGAACATCTGAAGCATACGGTGAGTCACCATGAAGCCCCCAACAATATTGATTGTCGCTATAAAGACGGAAATACCTGCCAAGATCGTAACCACAGGCACTTCTGCATCCAGTTGGAGCAGCGCTCCAACAATAATAATTCCCGAGATCGCGTTGGTGATCGCCATCAAGGGAGTATGAAGCGAGTGAGCCACACCCCAAATAACCTGAAAACCAATAAAAATGGCTAGTACAAACACAATAAAATGCTGCATAAAGTCTGGCGGAGCATATATTCCGATCAGCGCCATTAATGCTGCGCCCACTACCAAAAGCTGAGTTTGTTGCCGACCTGCTTTGGCTTTCTGTGCCACCTCTTCAGCCACTTTTTCTTCAGGAGTTTTCTCAACATGCTTAATCGCAGGTTTTGATGCGATAGCCTGAATTTTAAGTGGCGCAGGTGGATATGTAATCTTGCCTTCGAACGTTACGGTCGACGATCGAATCACGTCATCTTCCATGTTGTGCACTAACAAACCATCTTTTTCGGGGGTTAGATCAGCCATCATGTGCCGGATATTAGTCGCGTAGAGCGTTGATGCTTGAGCAGCCATCCTACTTGGAAAATCAGTGTACCCAATGATCGTCACACCATTGCTAGTCACAATTTTTTCATCTGCGACTGTCTGCTTACAGTTACCACCCTTCTCAGCAGCCAAGTCCACAATTATCGATCCTGGCTTCATCGCCTCAACCATTTCTTTGGTCCAGAGCTCCGGTGCTTCCCTGTTAGGAATCAACGCTGTTGTGATAACAATATCGATTTCAGGCGCTTGACTCAAAAAAAGTGCAAGCTGCTTCTCTCTGAATTCGGGACTCGAAGGAGCTGCATAGCCACCAGTTGCCGAGCCATCTTGGCTGTCTTCAAAATCAAGAAATAGAAATTCAGCACCCATCGATTCAATCTGCTCGGCCACTTCCGGACGCACATCAAAGGCACGTACAATCGCCCCTAACGATTGCGCGGTCCCAATCGCGGCAAGACCAGCAACACCAGCACCGACAATCAACACCTTCGCTGGCGGGACTTTGCCTGCTGCGGTGACCTGACCAGTAAAAAAGCGACCAAAATTACTACTCGCTTCAATCACTGACCGGTAGCCGGCGATATTGGCCATTGATGACAATGCATCCATTTTTTGAGCTCGAGAAATACGAGGAACCATCTCCATAGAAATCAGGTTAGCTTCTTGAGACTTAGCTAACTGAAGAAGAGACTCGTTCTCAGCAGGATTAACAAATCCAACAAGAGTCTGCCCCTTCCTCAGACGCTTAACCTCGTCTTCCAGAGGGGGGCGAACTTTTACGACCACATCAACCTGTTCGAACAGCTCTTCACTTGAGGAAACAACGGTGACGCCAGCTCCTTGATAATCCAAATCAGAAAAACGTGCCGGAATACCTGCTCCACTTTCAATAAAGCATTCGTACCCGATTTTTTGTAACTGAATTGCAGAATCCGGCGTCATGGCGACGCGAGCTTCTCCAGGAACTATTTCTTTTGGGGCTCCGATCCGCATCAACTGACTCCCTGCAACATCCATATAAAAAAGACTGTACTAATTTCGAATTAAAACCCATTTGTAAAAATGAGTTACTAATCATTTCCCTTTAGCATGGCATATCTTGAATGAACGCAAAAGAGCGGTCGTATCAGGAGAGCGCTTAATATAATTTTAATCGCTTTGAGGAAGTTGGCGGAGATGGAGGGATTCGAACCCTCGATAGGGCTACAAACCCTATACTCCCTTAGCAGGGGAGCGCCTTCAGCCACTCGGCCACATCTCCGGAAGTGCGCGATTCTACCACGTCTTACGCTGTTGTTAAGTGTTATAGCGAGGCTCCACCCCACCATTGCCATAAAGACCAAAAAATTGGAATCAATGTAGCTGTCGCAAGCCCGTTTAAACCAACGGCTAAAGATGCAAAAGCACCTGCTTTTTCATTGATTTGAATTGCCCGTGCCGTACCAATTCCATGAGCAGCAACGCCCATCGCAAAACCGCGAGCATCCCACGATGTAATTCGAGCGACATTCAATACATAAGGACCTAAAATCGCACCAATTACCCCAGTCATAATCACACACACAGCTGTTAAAGAAGGTAGACCACCAATACGTTCAGAAATCCCCATCGCAATCGCAGTAGTCACACTTTTTGGTGCTAAAGATAAGACTGTTTGCTGGGATGCATCCAACAACTCTCCAATCACAACAGCCGAAACAGATGCCGTTGTTGAGCCTAAAAATAATGCAATCGCTAGCGAACCAAAACCACCTGGCATGTCTCTTAGTAACTTAGCCACTGGAATAGCGAGCGCGACGGTAGCCGGGCCGAGTAGAAAGTGCACAAATTGAGCGCCTTCAAAATACGTCCAATAATCAATGCCACTCGCCATCAACCCTAAAGTGATCAAGACCACTGCAATCAACACAGGATTTAACAAAGGCATACGTCCTGATTTGCGGTAAAACCAATCACCAATCAAATACGCCACGAGGGTCGCTGTAAGAGCAGTCAGCGGGCTAGCCGACAAATAAACCCATACCTCACCAAAATTAGGATTCATCTTTGGCTACCCGATGAAAACGTTGCAACACCCAACCCGTCACTAACACAGTTATAACTGTTGAACCGATCAGCGAACCAATAATCGGCTGCCATTCATTCTCCAATAACGTCAAATGAGCAATAACCCCGACGCCAGCTGGAACAAATAACAAGGATAAATGGGCCAGGATACTCTCTGCCGTCGACTCCAGTGCCGACGGGATGACACCTCGATAAAGCAAAATCACCAAAAGTAGACTCATGCCAAGCACCGGACCTGGGATTGCTAAATCAAACCCCCTCGTAATCACCTCACCGCACAACTGACAGATTAATAGTTGAGTAAAAGCAATAAGCATCTTGGTTTCCTGACTCCAATTAACCGGATGATGACACCACATAACTAGCTACAAAGCGAAGTGAAACGATTCGAAAGAAACATCCACTCGAAAGAAATAAGGTAGAACACATATTTCAGCTTGCAATTTATCAGAAAATTATTAGTATTCACGGCCTTGACGCGCTCGTAGCTCAGCTGGATAGAGTACCTGGCTACGAACCAGGCGGTCAGAGGTTCGAATCCTCTCGAGCGCGCCAATTTTTCTCCCCAAAGACAATACAGTTAAACCACACCAGGTCGAAACTAATTTATTTTTGCAAACAACCAGTGCCTGAGTTGTGTCGGACTGTTGATCCCAGATCCTATTTTCCACCTCTGACAGCACCTGAAGTTCGGGTGTCGAGTAGTGCGTCGTAGTATGTTCCTTTCTATGACCCAACAAAACGGTACGGGCTTCGTTTTGCAAACCAGCGACTCGAAGATGCCAATCATGTGATTATCGATTTTTTCATGATAGGTTCTCCTTCAGATTTTGAATAGTATTCGACCTCAGCATGCCTCGATCCACAATGAATTCCAGAATCTCCTGCAGCCCTTGCCCTGTTTTCATATTGCTGAATACAGAAGGTCGTTCACCTCTCATTAACTTCGCATCGCGATCCATGACATTCAAGGAAGCACCAACCAA
>CAZFNA010000052.1:0-13405 GCA_964520465.1 uncultured Pseudomonadales bacterium
AGCAAAAAATGGCGACCGGGCAGTTGAGTCAGACGCCATCATCCGGACTTTGCGAGGACCTGTGAGATCTTGGCTTCCAGAGTATGTATTGGGCTCATTGATTGTTCAGGGAGGGTTACTAGCCAAGAAGCCAAATGATAAGCGGTCGATGAATTCTCTCCAATCCACCATCGATGAGCTCTACCTGAACCTTGGTTATGAATCATCGGCTGATTTGCTCAGTCTTGATAACGCCTACGCTTTAACTGATGGGACTGACACAGATGTAGGAAATGTTGAGAGAAAACCCGGTGCAGATGGTTTTATGTAGTCAAATTTGTACGCTATCTGAGTGATATTAGGGTATGTGGTGTCCAATAATTTAGATTTTGAAAATCGTATGTGGCCATAGAAGCTTGGAGTAATAATGTCTAAGCCTTCATTAACATGGCTCAAATAGCTCACCGGTAACTATCGCTTTTTTTTGGGATAGGGACTAGGACACCAGTTGAGTAGTGTCCTAGTCCTTTAATTATCCTTCTGGAGATGCCTTGATCCGATGAATCGAAAGATCTGCTCCCATGAACTCTTCCTCTTCAGATAACCTCAACCCTGATATCTGGCGAAGAACTCCGTAAATAACCAAACCCGAGACAAACGCTATAGCGATTCCAGAGCTGGTTCCGATAAGCTGGGCCATCAACGATACCCCACCGAGTCCACCAAATGCCTCTGTCCCAAAGATACCGCACGCTATTCCACCCCACGCCCCGCAAACACCGTGAAGCGCCCAAACACCAAGAACATCGTCTAATTTTTTTTGTTTTGAGCACCACACAAAGACCCAGACAAACAGGCCGCCTGCAACTAATCCGGTAGCCAGCGCCCCCAGAGGATGAAACACGTCAGATCCAGCACATACAGCGACCAGTCCGGCCAGCGGACCATTATGAATGAATCCAGGATCATTTTTTCCGATTATGAGTGCTGCTAAGGTTCCACCGACCATAGCCATCAGTGAATTAACAGCCACTAGTCCGCTAATACCCTCTACGGCTTGAGCGCTCATTACGTTGAACCCAAACCAACCGACCGTTAAAATCCATGCACCGAGCGCCAGGAATGGAATCGAACTCGGTGCGAATGCAACTGTCTGGCCATCTTTTATGCGGCCTAGTCTTGAGCCCAAACTTAAGACAGCTGCTAAAGCTAGCCAACCACCTACGCCATGCACCACAATCGACCCAGCAAAATCATGAAAGCTAGCGCCAGTTGTTTGTTCTATCCATTCTTGGTAGCCAAAATTGCCGTTCCATACCATCCCTTCAAAGAGTGGATACACAAATGCGACTATCAAAACACACGCCATTAACATCGGCCAAAATTTGGCCCGTTCAGCTACCCCTCCCGATATTATTGCAGGTATTGCTGCGGCAAATGTCAGGAGAAAGAAAAATTTAACTAGCGCAAATCCATTACCTTCCATCATCTGGTCAGCGCCAGTTAAGAACCCGGTACCGTAGGCTATTTGGTAACCAATAAAAAAATAGGCAATCGTTGAGGCTCCAAAATCAGTTAAGATTTTAACTAGCGCATTTACCTGGTTTTTGTGACGGACAGTTCCAACCTCTAGGAAAGCAAATCCAGCGTGCATGAAGAGCACTAAAATTGCTCCTAAAAGAAGAAAAAAAGTGTCTGTGCCCGAAACGATCAAATCGATACGTTCAGCCAAGCCTGTCAGCGTTGGATCCATGAATTTTCTCCGCTACATGCACGTCTTTGGTGCAAATTAAGTTTAGTAACAATACCTGTGCACTTTTTTGGATCAAAGTGAGCAGATTTGGCGCAATTTTGTCAGTATTAACTACAGCAGCGAAATACGTGCCAAAAGTTTATGGTATTGCTACGAAAACTAAGAGTGGTTAATTTGGCCTAAAGAATACTACTTGGATGTGCAGGACGCCCAAGCCAGTGTTGTATCGAGCATGCGATTTGAAAAACCCCACTCGTTGTCATACCAAGACAATAATTTTGTCAATTGACCGGTGACTTTTGTGTGGCTAAGGTCTACGATCGAACTTGCTGGATTGTGGTTGAAATCCTGGCTAACCAGTGGAAGCCTATTGGTTATAAGAATGCTGTTTGGGCTCCGTTCTCCAGCGCACTGGATTGCTTGATTAACTTCTGTCACTGAAGCCTGTCTTTTCAGTCGGCAAGTTAAGTCCACCAATGAGACGTTTATGGTGGGAACCCTTACAGATATGCCGTCAAGACGCCCATCCAAATGAGGTAATACAAGACCTACTGCCGCCGCTGCTCCAGTTGTGGTTGGAATCATGGAGTGACCTGCCGCGCGCGCACGGTAGGGGTCTGTATGATAAACATCAGTGAGTTTTTGATCGTTCGTGAATGAATGAACTGTTGTTATTTGCCCTTCTTCAAAGCCAAAAGCGTCGTCTAATACTTTGACTACGGGCGCTAAGCAGTTGGTGGTGCAGCTTGCATTACTGATCACTTGCATATCTGACTTCAGGATGTGATCGTTCACGCCATAAACAATGGTGGCATCCATATCCGTTCCCGGAGCGCTGATAATAACCTTAGTGGCTCCAGCTTCAACATGAGCGAGGGCCGCTTTTTTCGATGTCAGGAGCCCAGTGCACTCGTAAACAATGTCAATGCCAAGTTCTTTCCATGGAAGGTGTTGAGGATTTTTTTCCGACAGAGTTTGGACCTGATGTCCGTCAATGCTAAATCCATGTTCTCTGGCTTGTACAGTCCAAGAGAATTTTCCGTGCGTGGTATCGAATTGCAGGAGGTGTGAATTGATTTGGGGGTTGCCAAGATCATTTACTGCGACTACCTCTATCTTATCGTTTAAATTTCGCTCATAAAGTGCGCGAAGAATATTTCGTCCGATCCGTCCAAATCCGTTAATTGCGACTCTTATCATGTCATTATGCTCGTGATCCAATGTACGATATCTTAGTAATGTATGTATTATTACGTAAATTTATGATGAAAACAGAAAATCTGCAAGGAGAAGCGTGTGCTACTCCAAATTGAATCCTCGCTAGAGAGGTTAAGCCGATCAGAACGCAAAGTTGCCGAGTTTGTATTGGCAGAACTTGGTGGCATTTTGCCGATGTCGATCGCCCGAGTAGCGAAGAAGGCATTAGTTTCCGAACCCACCGTGAATCGTTTTTGTAGGTCATTCGGTGCTACTGGATTCCCGGATTTTAAGCTCAAGTTGGCGCAAAGTTTGGCAAGTGGCCCGGTCCTGACGACTGCCATGGTGTCCGAGACTGATGAGATGCCAGAAATTTTTGCCAAGCTCACTGATAAAGCAATACGCTCAATACACGATCTAAAAGATTCGCTTGACGTCCCAATGCTCGAGCGAGCTGTTGACCTATTTTGCCAGGCTCGCCAGGTAGCTTTTTTCGGAATGGGCGCGAGCGGCTCAGTCGCTCGTGATGCTCAACATAAATTTTTTCGATTTAATGTCCCCGTCGTAGCCTATGAGGATGGGTTGATGCAGCGAATGCATGCGGCTAGCATGACGACTGGGGACCTTGCAGTCGTTATTTCCCATACTGGGCGAACCCGGGCTATGGTGGAAGCGGCGACACTAGCTCGTGGAACAGGCGCCAGTGTGCTGGCCTTGACGCGTTCAGATACTCCATTGTCAAGAGTCGCATCCCTCGTCGTTCCAGTACATGTCGATGAAAATACAGAGCTTTATATTCCGATGGTTTCTCGTTTGATGCAATTGTTGGTGCTAGATATATTGGTTACTGGCGTCGCTCAAAAACGAGGCGCTGATTTTCAGCCACATCTTGCAAAGATCAAGCAATCAATCGATGCCACCAGACTGCCCGATTGAAAGATCATTTTTCTAGGTAATAATGTTGTTTAATTACTACAATAATGACTGGGGCCACAATAAACCAAAGGTAAGGATATATGAATGCGACGAACAAAAATTGTTGCCACGCTAGGACCTGCATCAGACCGACCCGGGGTATTGAGAGAGCTGTTAAAAGCTGGTGTAGATGTTTGTCGGATGAATTTCTCGCATGGAAGTGCTGAAGACCATCGGCGTCGCTCACGTGAAGTTCGCAGTATCTCCAACGAACTTGGCCGTGTAGTTGCCGTGCTGGCTGATCTGCAGGGCCCCAAAATTCGAATCGGAAAGTTTCGGGGTGGGGTAGCTAAGCTCAAGGTGGGCGGATCGTTTGTGTTGGATGCTTCGCTTGACCCTGACTTGGGCGATGAGTCCCAGGTAGGCTTAGATTATCCAGAACTCCCTGGTGACTGCCATCGTGGCGACAAGCTACTTCTCGACGACGGACGCGTGGAGCTATTAGTTGTCGCCGTCAAAGGAACAGCGGTCATAACCGAAGTGTTAACGGGAGGTGATTTGGGTAACAACAAGGGGATTAATAAGCAGGGAGGGGGTCTTTCGGCATCCGCTCTTTCTGAAAAAGATTATAGAGACATGGAGGTGGTTGCTGAAATCGACGCTGATTTTGTAGCGATATCATTTCCGCGTGATGCGCAAGATATCCATTTGGCTCGCGCTGCCTTAAAGGAGAGGGGATCAACGGCAGATGTGATTGCAAAAATTGAGCGAGCAGAAGCTGTTTCTAACGATGCAGATCTTGATGCACTGATTTCTGCCAGTGACGCTGTCATGGTGGCGCGAGGAGATTTAGGCGTAGAAATTGGTGACGACCGGTTAATCGGTGTACAGAAAAAAATCATCACTCGCGCACGTGCTTTAGATCGGCCTGTAATTACGGCTACTCAGATGATGGAGTCAATGATTTCAAGTTCGATGCCAACACGGGCCGAGGTCTTTGATGTAGCCAACGCTGTGCTCGATGGTACGGATGCGGTTATGTTGTCAGCTGAGACAGCGGTCGGTGATTATCCTGTCGAGACTGTTCTCGCTATGGCGAAAACTGCCGAAGGAGCAGAGCTAACGGATCAGGCTCAAGCGCTGGGCGCTCGTGTAGAAGCACAATATGGTCGTCGCGATGAAGCAATTGCTCTCGGAGCGATGTATATCGCAAATCATCTGAAAAAATTGGCTGCGATTGTTTGTATTACAGAGAGTGGATCAACACCACTTTGGATGAGTCGTTCTGGCTCAAGTCTACCCATCGTAGCGTTATCGCATAAACCAAAAACCTTGGCGCGAATGGCACTATTCCGCGGAGTTATACCGTTGGCATTTGACCCGCCGAACGACCAGCCGATGAGCTTTGTGGATAAGGTCGTGGTTAGTCAAGTGGCTGAAGTTTTGAAATTACCGAAGGATAGTCAAGTAATGCTGACTCGAGGGGATCGTTTGAACAATCCGGGCGGTACTAACACATTACAAATTATATCTATTGAGCAAGCGAAGTGGACTGAAGATGGTGACTGAATCGAAAATACCAAAGGAAGCCGAAATTCCATCGACGGATTTCGTGATTGTGGGGGGAACTGGAGATTTGGCGCTTCGAAAGATTTTCCCTGCTCTGTTTCATCGGTTCCTCGATGGACAAATCCCAGAAAGTTGCGCGCTGATTGCTGCGGCGCGTCATGTTATTCCCAAGGAAGACTTTCTCGAGCAGTTACGTCCTTTTTGTGAAGAGGCAATCGTTACAGGTGACGAAACTGACTGGCAATCTTTTGGAGCACGTATTCAGATCATTGGCTTTAATGTCAAATCTGGACATGGTGCGTCAGAAATTGAGCAAGCCTGTTTGGGAACTGCCGCTATACCTCGAGTATTTTATTTTGCTATTTCGCCAACGCTATTTGCTGACGCTTGTCAAACGCTGGAGCGAACGGGTCTGAAAACTGACCAAACTCGTCTTGTCGTTGAAAAGCCCATGGGGAACGATCTTGCGAGCGCAGAGGCTCTAGACGATGCGATTTTAAAAGTATTTGACGAGAGTCAGATATATCGCATTGATCATTATCTAGGCAAGGAAACTGTGCAAAATCTGATGGCCCTTCGTTTTGCTAACTCACTTTTTGAGTCACTTTGGTCAAATGCGCATATTGATCACGTGCAAATCTCAGTTGCTGAGCAAGTTGGCGTGGGATCCAGAGCCTCCTATTATGATGATTTCGGTGCACTGCGAGATATGGTGCAAAACCATCTACTGCAATTGCTGTGTCTAGTCACCATGGAACCACCAGCTAAGTTTTTGGCTGATCAAGTTCGAGACGAAAAGCTGAGGGTTTTGCGAGCACTCAAACCCATCACGAGTGAGAGTTTTGATAAGTGTGTGAAGCTTGGTCAATACACTGACGGTGCAATTTTAGGCAGTCCAGTGGAGGGCTATAGTCATGACGTTGGCTATCCCAGTCAAACAGAGACCTTTGTTGCCCTTCGCTGCGAGATCTCTAACTGGAGGTGGTCAGGTGTACCATTTTATCTTCGGACAGGGAAACGTCTTGCGGATCGTGCTAGTGAAATTGTGATCACATTCAAAAGACCACCACACAACATCTTTGCTGATGGGCCCGGGAGCTCTGAAGTGATGGAGCCCAATCGCATGACTATCCGTTTGCAGCCCAATGAAGGTCTAAAATTGAGCATGACTAGTAAAGAGCCAGGACCTGGAGGCATGCGACTTTTTCCAGCAAGTTTGAATTTGTCGTTTAGTGACACATTCAAAACTCGCTTGCCCGAGGCCTATGAGCGTTTATTGATGGACGTGGCGCGTGGGAATCAAACACTCTTTATGAGATCGGATGAGGTGGAAGCGGCCTGGACATTTATTGACCCAATCGTTAACGAAGCGAAACGACGTAAGCCACAACGCTATCCATCAGGTACTTGGGGGCCTGTTTCGGCGTTTGAATTAATGGCAGAGCATGGACACCGCTGGATCGAGCCGCAGGTAGATGTGTGAGTGCCGTGTCAGTAATTGAATCAGAGCTCAACCAACTCATCGAGACTCGCGGTTTCGCGCGGATTGCCTTTCCTGGTGGGCGGAGTGCGGTACAACTGATGGAGGTGCTGTCTAATGTAGATTTAGCATGGTCATCTGTTGCTGTAACGCTTGTGGATGAGCGTGCAGTCAATCATTTAAATGAAGCATCGAATAGTAAATTGGTCAATGAAACACTCTTGGTTAATAGAGCAGGGAGCGCTGTGTTTGAGCCACTGTTTAATGGCCTGACCGCAGATTCCTCAGTGCATTTTTTGAACAGCCAAGTCAAGCCATTGGATATTGCAATTCTAGGTGTGGGTGAAGATGGTCATTTCGCTAGCCTTTTCCCAGCGCAGGAGCCAGTATTGGGTTTGGTTCATAGTCGGGCCGGATTTGTTGCGACAGAGACTAGTGGTTCACCCTGCGTGCCGAGAATTTCAATGACGCTATCGCAGATTCTTTCAGCCCCCCTAGTGGTGCTGCTGGTGAGCTCTGAAGCCAAGCGCGAGAGAGTCTTAGCAGGATTAAAGAAACAAGATCCACTCAACCCTGTGAGTTATCTTCTTCAATCTGATCATCGAGTGGTCATCGAATGGCCAAATGGCAGCGTAGTAACAGCTAAGAACGGAGTTTTGCAATGAGTCGATCTGAAGTAGTTCGGTCTGTTGTGGACGAGATTGATTCTCGTAGCCAAGGATCTAGGGAACTGTACCTAAAGGGGATTCGAGATATGGCAGATGCCTCTGATTCAGATCGTGGGCAGGTTAGCTGTTCAAATCTTGCGCATGCAGCTGCGGGCGCTTTAAAAGATCAATCAGCAATGTTGGCGGTTGATGTCAATCGAGCGAGAAATTTAGCCATTGTGACCGCATACAACGATATGCTGTCTGCACATCAGCCGTATGAGTATTATCCCCAACGAATTAAACGTCACGCTCGAAGCTTGGGAGCTATGGCACAGGTCGCAGGGGGTGTGCCGGCAATGTGTGATGGTGTTACCCAAGGCCGACCAGGTATGGAGCTTTCATTGTTATCTCGAGACGTCATAGCAATGTCAACAGCAGTTGCGTTAAGTCACAACGTTTACGATGCCACAGTTTGTCTCGGAATTTGCGACAAAATTGTTCCGGGTCTTTTGATAGGGGCTTTGTCCTTTGGCCACCTGCCAACAATGTTTATTCCTGCCGGCCCCATGCAAACTGGTATTAGTAATGATCAGAAAGCTAAATTAAGAAAAGCCTTCGCTAAAGGTGAGGTGGGTCGTGAAGAGCTTCTCGAATCTGAAGCATCTGCTTACCATAGTCCTGGAACTTGTACCTTTTACGGCACCGCTAATTCTAACCAGATGCTCCTTGAAATGATGGGCGTACAGTTGCCTGGATCAAGCTTTATTAACCCTGGTGAAGAGATCCGAGGATTAGTGACCGATGCTGCCGTGAGTTGCTCACTAAATGCGGTTCGTGGTGGCACACATTACTTGCCACTTGGGCTCGTTATTGACGCACGTGCAATGGTCAATGCGATTGTGGGGCTTCATGCAACAGGTGGTTCAACGAACCACACAATGCATCTGATCGCCATCGCCCAAGCGGCTGGACTACGCATTACTTGGAGGGATTTTTCACTGCTATCCAAAGTGACACCATTGATTGCAAGGGTATATCCCAACGGCTCGGCTGATGTAAATCATTTTCATGCGGCGGGGGGTATGGGTTATGTGATGCATCAGCTTTTGGACGCCGGATTGATGATAGGTGAAGCGCGTTCAATGATGGGATCAACAATGGCGGAAAGTTTATTGGAACCTGTCATGCAGAACGAGACTTTGCTCTGGCGACCAGTATCCGGTGAGTCGTTTGATGTGAATATCTTAAAAACGGTTGATGCACCATTCCAAGAGACCGGTGGTCTTGTACATTTAACAGGTAATATGGGTGAAGCCGTAATTAAGATATCTTCCATAGATTTAGATCGCCAAATTATTGAGGCTCCTTGTGCCGTTTTCGAGAATGAAGCCGCTGTCAAAAAGGCGTTTCAAGACTGCGATCTAAATCGTGATGTTGTCATTGTGGTCCGAGGACAAGGCCCCAGAGCTAATGGTATGCCAGAGCTGCATGGTCTCACGCCATCGCTAACTGTTCTTCAGGATAAAGGATTTCGAGTCGCTCTTGTTACTGATGGACGTATGAGCGGTGCGAGTGGACAAGTTCCCTCGGCTATCCACGTTTCACCCGAGGCAAAGGCTGGTGGTGTGATTGCCAAACTGGAAGACGGAGACATGATTCGTCTCGATACAATTCAGGGCACCTTGAATGTTCTAATTGAATCTAAAGAGCTCGCAAACCGATTACCTAAGACGGTTGAGGAGCCTGATCATCCGGCTCCGTGGGGTCGTACTTTGTTTTCAACATTGCGCCATCAGGCCGGACAAGCTACGACCGGCGGTGGATTGCAATCATTACAGGAGGCGTAATGCACTATGTTTTAAAAGAGGCGTTAGGTCGTAATAATGTTATCCCAGTGTTGATGATACCTGAGCTTGAAATGGCAACACCATTAGCGATTGCTTTGGCAGCTGGCGGCTTGACGGTATTTGAGATCACGCTTAGAACACCTTGTGCTTTAGCATCGATGCGTCTGATGAAGCAAGCAGTTCCAGAAGCATTAATTGGCGCTGGTACAGTGACAACAATTGATCGCTTGAGACAAGCTAAGGCTTATGGTGCTGACTTTGTCGTGAGTCCTGGAACGACGCACTCTCTTTGGGAATCGAGCCTAACAGAAGAGATTCCGATGTTGCCTGGATTTTCTACTGCCTCTGAAGCAATGAATTTATTAGAGCTTGGGAGTGCTTTTGGGAAATTTTTTCCAGCTGAAGATTCCGGTGGTGTGGACTATCTCAAATCTTTAAATGGGCCCTTGCCTGAATTAAAAATCTGTCCAACGGGCGGGATAAAACCAGAAAATGCGCCAAACTATCTATCCTGCTCGAATGTAATCTGCGTAGGTGGTAGTTGGATTGCCCCTGTCGAACTTCTCTACAATGGAAATTACTCAGAAATTGAGTCCCGAGCTAGGCGCGCAGTTACACTTTAAATTTCACTTGCTTGATTGAGAGCTATCAAGCCCTCGGTTTGCATCCAATGCTCAAGGTCAGCAATTTCATTTTCGCTCAAACGAAGCCCAAGTTTAGACCTTCTCCAGACGATGTCATCAGCCGTTCGAGCATACTCTTTGGCCATGAGCCATTTGACCTCTTTTTCGTAGAGGTCCCAACCAAATAGTCGCCCGAGGTCTGCTTTGGACTCTGCATCTCCAAGAACAGTAAAAGAGTCCGTGCCATAGGCTTTCACTAATCGAACTAGAAAGCGATCGGATGCAAAAATGTATCGTGCTCTTAAATCTAGCGCCAAGCGACCTAAACCATCTATCGGAAAATCACCACCCGGAAGTGAGGAATCCGCTGTCCAGCTCTTTCCTGCATCAGGAAAATAGTCTTTGATCTTTAATAAAGCGGCCTCAGCAAGCTTGCGGTAGGTTGTGAGCTTCCCACCAAAAATGTTAAGAAGCGGCATCTTCCCATTCTTGTCGTGAACCTTAAGAACATAGTCTCGCGTAGCTTCGGTTGCCGACGGCGCGTTGTCATCGTAAAGCGGTCGAACACCCGAGTATGTCCACACGATGTCGTTACGTGTCACTGACTCTTCAAAGTACTCCGATGCCGCTGCAGTAAGGTAGTCGATTTCTTCAGATGAGCATGTTGCATCTTTTGGATCACCTTCATGATCGACATCTGTAGTTCCAATTAAGGTAAAGTCTTCTTCATAAGGAATAGCGAAAATGATTCGTCCATCTGACTGTTGGAAAATGTAAGCCTTGTCATGATCGAAGAGTTTGTTTGTTACGATATGACTTCCACGAACCAGACGAATACTATCTTTCGATTTCTCGTGTATTCGGTCATGAAGAATCTCACTAACCCATGGCCCACCGCAGTTAATAATCGCCTTGGCTTGGATTTTACTATTTTGTCCTGTCCAAGTATCGGTTAGTTGGATCGTCCAAGTATCGCCAGTTCGTGTCGCATCCTCCACTCGAGTTCTTGTTTTAATTGTTGCACTGTGTAGCTCAGCGTCACGCGCGTTTAAGATCACAAGTCTCGAGTCTTCGACCCAGCAATCTGAATATTCGAATCCTTTGACGTATCGTTTCTTGAGCGGCGTTCCGACGGGGTTACTTTTTAAATCTATTACCTTTGTGGCGGGTAGAACTTTTCTTCCCCCTAAATGGTCGTAAAGAAACAAGCCAAAACGTAATATCCAGCTCGGCCTCAAGCCGCTGTGATGAGGTAAGACAAAACGCATTGGCCAAGATATATGAGGCATCGCCCGCAAAAGTACCTCGCGTTCAACTAACGCCTCACGGACTAGCCTAAATTCATAGTGTTCTAGATATCGTAGCCCACCATGAAATAGTTTAGTGGAGGCAGAAGATGTGGCTTGAGCCAGATCATCTTTTTCGCAGAGAATCACAGACAGGCCCCTTCCAGCAGCATCTCGAGCTATTCCACATCCATTTATTCCACCACCAATTACAAGAACATCGTATATATTTGAGGCACTCATACTATTTCAGACTCTAACAGGTGGACATTACTGGATGTCACAATGCAAGTGCCTTGAAGCTCTGCAACTTTTCGAAACGCTTCGGATGGCTCGCTGTCGGTGACAAAATAATCTACATCACTGATATTGCAAATTCTAATAGGGGCGGTTCGCTCAAATTTCAGACTGTCACAAACTAGTATGGTTTTTCGAGCGTTTTTCAATATGGCTCGAGCGACTGAGACTTCGCGCCCATCAAAATCTAATACAGCCCCGTCCTCATCAATGGCACTAGCCCCGATACAGGCGAAGTCTGCTTTATATCTCGAAATAAATTCGACTGCATCTTCCCCAACAATTGCACCATCGCTCTGCCGCACGGTCCCTCCTACTAGAACTAATTCCTTTTGTGGGGAACCAGTTAATGTGGAAATTACATTAATATTATTTGTGATCACTACTAAGCCCAGATGTTCGTAGAGGGATCTAGCAACTTGCTCGATTGTTGTTCCAATATTCAATATTACCGAGCAGTTGTCGGGTATAAGTCGTGAAGCGATGCGCCCAATAGATTCTTTTTCGTCTAAGGCCAGTTGTCTTCGTTGCTGATAACCAACATTTGAAACGGACACTGCTGGAATTGCCCCTCCGTGGATTCGAGCAGCTAGACCGCGAGTGCATAACTCGTTCAAATCGCGTCGAATCGTTTGTGTAGTTAAAGAATTTTCAGCCGCTAAGACGTCTACATCTACTCGGCCCTCGCGGTTTATACGTGACAACATCTCTATTTGACGAAAAGATAATTCCACAGAGATCTCCAAATGTTCATACGAATATTGCCTAATGGTTTAGGCACCAATAAAAAGTAGCATACAGTGAGTAATTAGTATGTATTTTTTTCATTTTAATGAATTTTATGCTCACATGAATATATGAGTAATTAAGATATTTATTGTCTTTATTTCGTTAAATGGCATGGAGATGCCGGTGTCTCCTGCGAATATTGAGCAATTGCCTATAAGTCGCCCAAAAGGTATTAAAACTTATGAGTTGGGGGTAGCCGGGTTCGCTGGAGTGTATGTGGAAGTAAACTCAGACGTTATGGACTTCTCAGGAATTTGCGAATGGGAGCACCATTTTGAATTCATAATCGGCGGATAAAATTTACGCTGGCTGGTTATGTGCGGATAAGTGGCGTCTTGGTGGAGTGAGGAAGTAAAACATCCCCAAACTTTATTTAAGGGATTTTTCAAATACTTGATAGTGTCCGGTAAGAAATCCTTGCTTATGATAGGTGGTGTGAGCGCGTTGATTAGTTGTATCAGCATAGAGTCTTAGTTCGACAACGCCCCGTGCTAGCGCCTCTGTCTCAACTGTTTTGAGCAGGGCTTTAAATGCACCCTGTCGGCGAAACTGTGGCCAGACAAAGACGCTTTGGATCCACCATATGAAACCATTGCGCCAGTCGGACCATTCGTATGTGATAAGTATCTGTCCGCAAATTTTGCTTTCAATCTCTGCGACCCAATAAATTCCTTTATTTCGGTCGTCAAGAACGGATAAAACTCCTGATATCAATATCTCTTGGTTAAGAACCAAATCCTCTGTCTCGGATGCGATGCGGTGATTACCCTCGACTAAATTGAGCAAGTCATCAGGTTGGGCTTCTCTACACTTTATCATGGCTCAAGTGGTCAAAGATTTAATACTATTTAAAAGAGTTAATAGTATGACTAATGATGAGCGATGCCTCAAATTTCAGAATCAATTATTTAATCCAACGACTGCACTTGAGTTCATAAGTGATAGATGGTTTGTTGGACTTATTCTGGTGCTTGCATCTTTTTTTCACCCTGAAAAGACACTTTGCGTGGTTATATATAT
>CAZFNA010000053.1:0-13364 GCA_964520465.1 uncultured Pseudomonadales bacterium
TTCCACTCTGCAAGTTGTTGGTTGGTGATTGATTTAGGATAATGAAATAAATCTCCTAAAATCCAGATTGAATTTGCTTGCGTCTCGTTTATGGCCATGATGAGACGATCAAAGTCAGCCTTCTCGGACTGATGGGGCACTGGAATACCTGATTGTCTGAAGTGCGATCCTTTACCAAGATGCAGATCACTCAAAAATAGAGTGCCAGAGTTTTTATGCCATAGAGTTCTGTCTATCCGAGGAATGAATTCAGTTTCGCCAAAAAATATTTTACTCATCGAAAATCCGAATTAAACGTGACACACGTTGCGCCACAGTTTCAGTCGACAGGCGAGCGCTAAGACGATTAATAACCAAAGGCAGTGCGAGTGGTGATGGCTGTTGTATTTTGAGGCGATTCAATGGCGTTTTTTCCAGAGTGTTGAGTGTTGTCCGAAGTCTTGGTATGTCGAAATCATGATGAAGAACATCTTGTTTTGCCTGGCTAAGTAAAACATGGTCAGGATCGTATTGACTTAATACATCGAAGAGTAAGCCTGCAGAGGTTTGAAGCATCCGGAGTGACTTTCGACGGCCAGGGTAACCCTCGAAAACGAGTCCAGAAATACGAGCCGTAGCACGAAATTGGCGTCTTATTAGTTCAGACAGATTCAATGCTTTGTCTAAGTCACGTTCTATGTAATGGCTGGAAACCATTTCATGCCATTTATCGCAGCATTGATCAAGCGGTTCACTTGTTGGACTTAGAAATTCGATGCCGTAATCATTTACGGTTAACGTCAAGGTTGCTGGAATTTGTTGGGTAAGGCGATGCGCCACTAAGGGCCCCAGTGCTTGATGGACAAGCCAGCCTGCGAAGGGATAAACGCACATATGGTATCCATCGCGCGTATGAAAACGCTCAATGAGTAAAGAGCCATCTCTGGGACATTGGCTAATACGATCTTGGCTCTCAGTTGTTTCGCGTAAAGACCGTGCTAACCAGTCGCGATTTTGAATTCGATCTGAAAGAGGTTTTTGGCGTTTGAAGTGGGCCGCGACTCGGTCAGCTAACGTATCAGATAATGGCAGCCTCCCTCCTATCCAGCTTGGAACTTCATGAGAATTACCCCGTCTGGCCGGTTTAACGAGGAGTTCCCCCTCATTAAACCGAATAGCTTCTAGGCGACGACCTGCAAAGCGAAATATATCCCCCATGCGGAGGCGGCTAGCAAAGGTTTCTTCAACTTCACCTAGGTACTGTCCTCGTCGCATTTTTACGCGTACCCGCATATTTGAGACGATAGTTCCAATGCTCATTCGATGACGCCTTCCGGCCAATTGCGATGCAACGAGAAAGTATCCATCATTCCGGCGAACTAAACGTCTAAATTCGGGATAGGCGTCAAGCGAATTCGAACCATACAGTAGTACGTCCAGTAAACGCATAAATTGATCTCGACTGAGCGTCCGATATGCCCAGATGGAGCTGATCTCGTCATACAAATCTTTAGGGTGCCATGGGTCCTGTAGCGAGAGCGTGACGAGATGCTGAATAAGTACATCAGTACAATTCAAAGGCGGCCTAATGGACTCTATTACGTTTTCATCAAGTGCGTCGGCAAGTGCGGCATATTCATTGAGGTGTAACCGGTTGGTCGGAACGAGTAGTACGTCAATTGTTGCACCTGGTCTGTGGCTGGCCCGCCCAGCCCGCTGCACCAACCGGCTAACTGAGCGAGGTGAACCTATCTGAATAACCTTCTCAATCGCTTGAAAGTCAACGCCGAGGTCCAAGGCGCTAGTTGCGACAACTACATCAACTGTTCCATTTTTGAGATGTTGTTCAACATCAGCTCGTATCTCAGACGATAAAGAGCCATGGTGCAGGGCGATTTTAAGATCCATTCGGACTATGGTTAAGGCCTGATACCACTGTTCGGCTTGGTTTCGAGTATTTGTGAAAATGAGAGTCGTTTCGCCTTGAAATAGTTTCAGGCTCACAGGTTTCAGGAGACTAAGGCCCAAGTATCCAGCCCATGGAAGCCTAGCTTCCGCATCGGATTCAACTACCGTTAGTTTGATGTCACGATTTATATTAGCTTTTGTAATGATACCTGATATGCCCTGAGGCAGCAGCGCATCAAGTGCAGCCTGAGGTGTCTTTAGTGTCGCTGAAATTCCTGTGATGGTTATCTGCGGAGCTAATTTTTTAAGTCTGGCCAAACAGAGTGATGTTTGTACCCCTCGTTTTGTCGCCAGGAGATCATGCCATTCGTCGACCACAATTGATTCTAGATTTGCAAACAATATCTGAGATTTCGGCGATGATAATACAACGGATAAAGACTCAGGCGTTGTCATCAAAATTTGTGGCGGTCGACGAAATAATGTGGCTCGATCTTTTGCGGTTGTGTCACCGTTTCTTGCCAAAACTCGGATTAATGTTCCATCGAAAGGCTCTTTTAAGGCCAGCTCAAGGTCTTTAGTCATGGCTCGGAGTGGAGTTATATATAAAAGTTTTAGACCATGAATATTTGGATCGGAAAGCAATTTTTGTAGCATCCAACCTGTTGCTGCCAACGTTTTTCCTGAGCCGGTAGGACATACAATTAATTGATTTTGTCTTTTGGATGACCTACTCCAGGCTGTTCGTTGAAAATCAAACGGCTCAAATCCTTTCGATTGGAAGTAGTGCTCGATTTGGTCAAACGTCATACGCTTGATCCATGAGTGTATAAAAGTGAGACACTTGATCGGCATCCATAGGCCCGACATCAGTGCGCCAACGAAGAATGCGTGGGAAGCGGAGAGCGATTCCACTTTTATGTCGGGTTGATCGAGCAATTCCCTCAAATCCAAGCTCAAAAACTTGAAGTGGTTGAACTTGCCGGACTGGTCCAAATTTATTGATGGTATGAGCTCTAATCCACTTATCCACCTGTTTTAATTCTTGATCGGTTAGACCGGTATAGGCTTTGGCTACAGGAACTAGGTTTCCCTCGTCATTCCAACAGGCTAGCGTGTAATCTGTATGCAGCGCGGCGCGGCGACCGTGTCCAGCTTGCGCGTAGATTAAAACGCAGTCAGCAGTCATAGGGTCGAGTTTCCACTTCCACCACAGATTTGCTTTGCGCCCGGATTGATAAAGCCCAAAGCGCCTTTTAATCATTACTCCCTCGGCACTTTGCGCGCGTGCTGCCTCACGCATTGTTTGAATCGAACTAATTGTTTTGGGTTCCATAAACGGACTTTGCGATACCTGCAAATCAGCTATTGCTTCTTTGCGTTCTATCAGTGCGCTACCTCTATAATCAAGACCATCACGCCTTATTAGATCATAAGCTCTGAAAAAGGCAGGATTTGTTTGTAGTAGTTTTTTAGTTATGCGTTTTCGATTTAATCGAGTCTGTAAATCATTAAAGCTACCTATGGCCTCATGGGATCCTGCTAGGATTTCTCCGTCTAAGATTAACTGTGCGGGTAATTTTTGAGCGGCAGCGATGATTTCAGGGAATTGTTCTGTGATGTCTTGATCTCCTCGCGACCACAGCCGGGTTATCTGATGGGTTTTGATTAACTGTGCTCGGATACCGTCCCATTTGTACTCAATAATGACATCGGAGGGATCGATCTTAGTGATCTCCTCGGCACTTAATGTTTGTGCTAGCAGGAACGGGACTGGTCTGGCGTCTAGCTCCTCCTCAGTGGCGGGAGTTTTCAGCTTCTCTAGCCAGTCAGGCTCTGCGTTGAATACACCCATCATGCGCTCTTCAATTACCGCTCTATCGATATGAGTCGCGCGAGCAATCGCCTCGTGAACTAAGCCTTTACTGACACCGACACGAAAGCCTCCAGTGGAGAGTTTGAGAAATAAAAAAGCCTCATCCTTCGATAGTTGAAGCAAATGGGAGAGAATGCGGCTTGGGATTTCTTCAGCATCTATTGTCGACAGTGCGGCATGTTGGGCTGCCCAATGAGCCAGCACTGGCTTGCAAAAATGCGGCTTTTTTTCTGGGCTGGCAAATAAAATCGCAAGCGTCTCTGAAAGATCGCCGACTGTGGCGTAACACTCTTCAAATAGCCAAGCCTGCTCATTAAAACCAAGCATGCCCGTTTTTCGCAAAAAACTTGGCCTCAATCGGTTTTTCTTTATGCGTCCCGTGAGAGCCTCTACCCCCAGAGCACTCTCTAAAGGGTCTGCTGTTTGAATAAATTCAACTAATGCATCCCTTTTGGCGTGTGTCGAATGACTTGTATCAAGTGCACTAAAGAGGCCAATAAAATTCATTGGTCGATACCGTCTGCTAAACCAAAAACGGTTTCGAGGCGTTCTGCTTGGATCCCAAGAGTCTCATTTAGATACTGCGTTAAAACCCTGGTTTCTCCATGGGTAGCCAAGACACGGCGGGCCTTGCTTTCTTGTATGGTTTGGATCAATCCATCCCAGTCAGCGTGGTCACTAATTACGAAGCCCTGGTTGATTGATGCTCTGCGTCTGACTCCACGAACCTGCATCCAACCTGATGCCATGGCGAGTTCTGCTGGTTGGAATTGTTTCATAAACGCGGAATCTGCAACTTGGGGCGGCACGATAATCAGATCCGAAGATTTTTTTTGGTTTGATTTCGTTACTATTTCCCAGGGACATAAAGAAACATTCTCGCGTTCATAATAGGGATTTAGTGCTGCAATCGCGCCATGTACTCGTACTGATCGTTCAGAGCGATTTTGAATTTCTGCCATGATTCTCTGCGCTTTACCTAAGGAATAACAGAGAAGAACCGGAGTTCTTCCTGAGCGAATATTGCTATCCCACCAAGAGAATATTCGTTCCATAACTTCATCGATTAAAGGCCATCGGTAAATTGGCAACGCAAAGGTGGCCTCTGTAATGAGAACATCACAAATAATAGGTTCAAATGGCTCGCATGTAGGATCATGACTCCGCTTATAATCACCGGTCAAGACCCAAACAGAATTGCCGTCATCGATTCGAATTTGTGCCGATCCCAAGACATGTCCGGCGGGGTGAAAACTGATGTTTACATTATTGAGCCGGAATGGTTCGCCGTAAGCGTGAGGTATTATCTGGACGTCCCCCAGCCTCGCCCGTAACAATCCAGCTCCGCTTTCGGCGCAATGATATTTTTGAGATCCACCGCGAGCATGGTCTGCATGCGCATGGGTGATCAGGGCGCAGTCTACTGGTCGCCATGGATCAAGATGTGCTTTTGCTTTAGGGCAATAAAGACCTTCTGCAGTTTTGATAATCAAAGAGTCACTCTGACTCTGGTTTTTCGATATCATACGGGTTTTCTATATAGTGAAGTGAATAAAGCATCTGATGGTTAGACTCTTAAATGTCGTTATCGCTGTTCTTGCATTAAGTAGTATCGCTGAGATTGGGTCTGCGCGCGACAAGACAGGCTTGGTTTTATCTGGAGGCGGGGCCCGGGGTTTTGCTCATATCGCTGTGCTTGAAGCGCTTGAGGCGAATCAGGTGCAAATTGATTACATTGCAGGCACATCTATGGGCGCGGTCGTCGGCGCACTGTATGCATCCGGCCTGAATGCTGAAGAGGTTAGAGAGAAATTATTGTCTGTAGATTGGAAGTCAACGTTACGCGATGTAACTGATCGAAATGAACGAAGTTTTAGAAACAAAAGTTTTGAGGGTCGCAATTTTATGGGGCTTGATCTTGGGGTCGCTCCTAGTGGAGTGCGACTGCCATTGGCCGCGCTTCGTGGTCAAAAACTCGCACTGGCACTAAATGAATTAACATTAGAGACTGCGACGGTCTCAGATTTTGATGAGTTACCGATTCCTTTTCGAGCTATAGCGACTGATTTGGCAACTGGTGATCCAGTAGTTTTAGGTAACGGCTCCCTTGCAACGGCCTTGCGAGCTTCAATGGCGGTTCCAGTGCTTTACTCCCCAGTCGAGATTGATGGGCGTCTATACGTGGATGGAGGTGTGGCCAATAACCTACCAGTAGATGTGGCTCGCGATATGGGAGCCGATCGTGTGATTATCGTGGATACTTCATCACTGAGATATTCAACAAATGAACTAACATCAGTAGTTACGGTGGTAGATCAGCTTACAAATTTATTAACTCGTCGAAATACCGAGGCGCAACTTGAAACATTGAGCGAGTTTGATCTTTTAATTGAGATTTTCCCAGAAGGTATTACAACTGCGGATTATGACAAGGCTGAGGATGCAGTAGCAGTTGGCCGGAAATCGATGGCCGCAGCACCTGATCTTTTTAAGCTATTTCAAGTTGATTGGGAATCTTATCAGATGTGGAATACAGAGCGGACTATTCGGCAGAAACCGCCTACGCTTGCATTCGTGGAGGTAATTAGTGACGCACCGCGGACATCCAGTAAAACTATTGCTAACCGCTTAACGGTTCGACCAGGACAACCCCTAGATAATGAACGTCTGAAATCAGATCTTGGAAAAATTTATGCTCTTGAATCGATTGATCAAGTTGAAGTTTCTGTAGTCGAAAAAAATAATCTATTAGGTCTGTCACTGGAGACCAAAGAGAAGGCATGGGGGCCCGATTATCTTGATTTGGGATTCACCCTTGAGGATAGCCTAGATGGTCGTGCGTCATACAATCTTAGTGGGGTACTGCGAGCTACAAATATCAATCCGTTGGGAGGTGAGTGGCGTACTGAGATCACCTTGGGCAGTAAAACACGCTTAACGTCTGAGCTCTATCAGCCAGTGGACTATGGCTCTGACTGGTTCGCTTCAGCGGTGGTAGGCTTTGTCCGAGAAGATCGTGCGTTGTATGAACAAGGTGCGATCACAGCAACTTATTCAACAGAGGCGAAGGAGTACGGTTTTGATGCAGGATATTCTTTAGACACCAGGGGTGAGTTTCGTATCGGATTTCGTCAGACAGATATAAAGAATGATAAAATATTAGGCGTGGACTCTTTGAGTGCCAATGTTGATGACTCACGATACTTCGCAAGAGTAGGTTTCGATAAACTTGACTCCCTGGGCTTCCCAACTGAGGGCGTGCGAGTGCTCGGCGAGTATTCGATATATGACGCAAAATTGGGTGCGACTAGGCAGTATGATGGAATTACCCTCGATATTCTTTATCCTTTTTATAATAATAACGGAGCAACCTTTGTAGGACATGGCTACTTTGGCTATTTATTCGAAACCGCGGTCAAAGACGTCACGCCACGATACAGCCTGGGAGGGTTTACACGACTGTCTGGCTATAGCCCAGATGAAATCTCGGGGCGCCACGCAGGTCTTTTATCATTTATCGGATATCAGCGTTTAAATGAGAAGGCGGTGTCTCCCATCGATCAACCGTTATTCATAGGGTTTTCACTTGAGGCCGGTAATGTTTTTCAAGACAGAGACGAGATTCGGTGGGGTAATACGCTGTCGGGTGGATCCTTATTCGTCGGGGCGGATACAGTTCTAGGTCCAGGTTATTTATCATTCGGACGGACCGAGGGTGGAAGACAATCAGTAACACTGTCTGTTGGCCGACCATTTGGGGAGCGCGATTAATGCGTTTTAAGCGAAGGTTTAAATCACCTAAATCGCCGCCGGAGGTGTTGCGACTGATTGCAGATTTTAGATATCTCAAATCATGGGATGATTCTGTTGAGTCTGTAGTTGCAATAGAAGAGGTCTTTGGCCAAGGCGCTCAATACAAAGTTAGGGTGCGTTTTGGCGGTAAGCTGATTGATATGATTTACACAGTCACAAGCTATGAACCCGGAGCCCGTGCTTTGCTGACGGGGATAGCATCGAATGCGACTGCTATCGACATTATTGAGGTGAGAGACGATAGTAATGGAACCCAAGTTGATTACACGGCAAAGATTCAACTGGCATTTCCCTATAATTTACTCGATCCGATTTTAGCGCTGGGATTTAGAAAAACAGTCGATCGTGCTGTGGCGGGATTAACTCGCTTTTTATCCACGTAAAACTGCTTTTCCGATCAAATTTTTAAATAGCTTATCGGGTAGTATTTTTCGCAACATTAGAAGAGTCCCACTGTGTTTTCCGGCGTGATATCTGAGTCGATCGCTTTGATCAAATAGGGCATGAACTACAGTTTTGGCAACCACAGCGGGTGGCGTAGCCATTGTTCCTTTTTTCATAGACAGAGACAGCCATTCTAAACCTTCTCGATGGTGAGAAGATTCATGCCCTGATTTACGCATGCCGCTAGTCGCGAACTGTGTTTGAGTAAATCCAGGCTCAATCAATTTAATTCGAATCGATGATTTCATGCATTCATACCAGAGTGCTTCGTAAGAAGCCTCAAGAGCATGTTTTGTTGCGTTGTAATAGCCGAAATACGGAAAAGCCATGCGCCCACCGATAGAGGTGTTAACCATTAATGTTCCTCCATTATGGTCTCTAAAATGCGCCATTGCCCGACGAGTTAATGCCATCGTTCCAAAATAATTAGCTTCAAATTGCGTTCGAACTGCTTCATCCTCCGCTGACTCAATAGGTGCGATCAGTCCAAATCCAGCATTATTGAAAACTGCATCAAATGGCTGGTTCCAGATGTCGCTGTTACAGAATCGTGAAACATTTTCTGGTAATCCAAGATCGAGCTGACGCCATTGGATCAAATCTGATTGCAATGGAACCCGTGTTTGTCGTGAGGTCGTTACCACTTGATGACTTTGTTTAGTTAATGCGTCGACAACAGCTTGGCCAATACCTGCTGAGCCGCCAGTTACCAGAATTCGGCCCATGATTATAGGCCGTCCGAGTGGCTGAAACCACGCTTGTCCAAATAGTGTTGGTGATACTCCTCTGCCTCCCAGAATTGACATTCATATTCGATTGTAGTTGCAATTGCCTTAGGATAGCGGCCCGATTGATTGGCTTCATGAATTTTTTGTATTGACGCCAATTTCTGCCCATCTGTTTGCGGGAATATCGCTGACCGATACTGCGTCCCAACATCCGGACCTTGTCGATTGATTTGGGTGGCATCATGCCAATCAAAAAAGTACGAGAGTAATACCGTAAAATCAAGATCGCTTGGCTCGTATTCAATTTCGACAGTTTCAGCATGCCCAGTCTGGCCTGTGCAAACGGATTTATAGTTAGGCGAAGGAGTTGACCCACCCATATAGCCTACCTTTGTGCTGACTACCCCCGGTAGTTTGTTAAATTTTTGTTCTATGCCCCAAAAACAGCCGGCTCCAAAATATGCTTTCTCCATAACAACTCCTTAATTTCCACGAGTAATAGACAAGTCAGCAAGGCTTGCTAGACCATCTTTAAATTCTGAGTTCGGCAATGCATTTAATGCTTGCTTCGCTTTCTTGACTGCATCCAATGCTCGATTTCTTGTATACCTAAGTCCGCTTGTGCGGGCTACAATTTCAGTAACTTCAGCAAACTGGTTGCGATCGCCGCGTGTAATAGCATCCCGGATGATATTAGCTTCTATAGTTGAAGCTTCTGTAAGTGCTCGGATCAGTGGCAACGTACACTTGCCATCTGCTAAATCATCGCCTATATTTTTTCCTAGACTGTCGGCATTTCCTGCATAGTCGAGGTAGTCGTCGATGAGCTGAAACGCGAAACCTAATTCGAGCCCATATACTTTAAGAGCAGTAACTATTTTTACAGACTGCTGCGTTACCATTCCCGCACAAGCTGCAGCGGCTTGGAATAAAACTGCTGTCTTTCTAGTGATAACTTGTTCATATTCTTTTTCAGTGATGTTGACTCTGTTCTGATTTTTCAACTGCCACACTTCACCCTCGGAAATCTGATTGGTCGTATCGGCTAGGAGTTTTAATACATCCAATCGGCCTACGGAAACCATCATTTGGAATGCCCTCGAATAGACAAAGTCGCCCACTAAGATACTTGCACTGTTGCCGAATGAAACGTTGGCACTCGGCTGTCCCCGCCTAGCATCAGAATTATCGACTACATCGTCATGAAGCAAAGTCGCTGTGTGCAGGCATTCGATGGCTGCTGCAAGGGGAATGTGACTTTTACCATCTATATTTAAAGCTCTGGCTGTAATCAAGGTCACGAGCGGCCGAACTCGCTTTCCCCCAGATCTGATTAAATATTGACTTACTTCTTCGATCAGATCGATGTCAGAACCGAGTTGCGATATTAGAAGGTCATTGAGAGCATCGAAGTCTGGTCGTACTAAATCAATGAGATGTTCTGTAGGGGGCATGGAAGTATCCGTTTTAAATCAAGTGATTATTCTAGCTGGTATTGTCCAAAGAAAAAGGGAAAATAAGGCTTGTTTTCTGGTCTTCAATTCCCTAATATTATGCGCCTTTCAGCTAGCACTGTAGCCGAAATTTAAAAACGGAGTCAAAACATGTACGCGGTCATTGAATCAGGCGGCAAACAGCATCGGATTGTTGAGGGTGAGCTTCTAAAGGTTGAGAAGATCGAGGCCGAAACTGGTTCGATCATTGATTTTGATCGTGTTCTGATGGTAGGCGAAGGGGCATCTATTAAAGTAGGTACTCCTATTGTTGAAGGTGCCAAAGTGTCTGCGGAAGTAATGCAGCATGGCCGCGGCGACAAGGTCACGATAATTAAGTTCAAGCGCCGCAAGCACCACATGAAGCGTCAAGGACACCGGCAGTGGTTTACTGAAATCAAAATTACAGCTATCAACGGTTAAGAGAGGAGGCTGAAATGGCTCACAAGAAGGCCGGGGGTAGTACCCGGAATGGTCGCGATTCGGAAAGTAAACGTCTGGGCGTAAAAAAATTTGGTGGCCAGCAAGTATTAGCGGGCAATATTCTTGTACGGCAGCGCGGAACACAGTTCCATCCAGGCGACAACGTTGGATGTGGTACTGATTACACACTTTTTGCCAAATCAGAAGGCGAAGTAAAGTTTGAAATTAAGGGGCCGCACAAACGTCGGTTTGTGAGCGTAGTGGCTCCTGCGTAGAAACTATTTGGCATATTTTTACAGAGCCCCGCCTAAGCGGGGTTTTTGCGTTTTGGATGACCATGAAATTTGTAGATGAAGCCTTGATAATGGTTGAAGCAGGGAAAGGCGGCGCTGGTTGCCTGAGTTTTCGTCGGGAGAAATATATCCCAAAAGGCGGTCCGGATGGCGGTGATGGAGGTCATGGTGGGTCCGTCTCTCTTTTGGCTGATGAAAACTTAAATACTTTGCTTGATTATCGAGACCAGCCTCGGTACCGCGCTAATAACGGCGGCTCTGGGGCGGGTCGCAACAAGACAGGAGCTGGTGGTGGTGATCTCGTGTTACGAGTTCCTGTTGGAACCTCCGTTTATAATGATGAAACTAACACTTTAGTAGGTGAAGTTGTTTCGGACGGCGATGTTATGCTCGTAGCAGAAGGCGGTAGAGGCGGTTTAGGAAATGCGCGATTTAAATCGTCCACTAATCGAGCGCCACGTCGAACTACTCCTGGAGTACTCGGTGATTCATTTAAACTAAGACTTGAGTTACGACTTCTTGCAGACGTTGGGCTCGTTGGCTTTCCTAACGCCGGAAAATCAACTTTGATAAGCCAGTTATCTGCTGCAAGACCTAAAGTAGCTGATTACCCATTTACGACGCTTGTGCCGCAACTCGGTGTCGTATCGATTGCTCCACATCGAAATTTCGTAATTGCTGATATACCAGGGCTGATTGCTGGTGCCGCAGATGGCGCAGGTCTTGGTACTCGTTTTTTAAAACATCTTACCCGGACACGAATTTTGTTGCACCTGGTGGATGTCATACCTATCGATGGTGCAGATCCCGTGATCGTGGTGGCGACTATTGAGGACGAGCTGGAGCAGTTTAGCCCCACGTTAGCAGCCAGAGAACGCTGGCTCGTTCTTAACAAAGTGGATCTCCTGCATGCAGATGAATGTGATGAGTTTATTCGTGTTATGAAAACGGCATTCAACTGGCCGCATCCAGTACATGTAATTTCTGGCGTGACAGGTGAAGGATGCGAGTTACTGGCGTACAATTTGATGACTCGCCTTGAAAACATCGCAATGGAGCGTCGCGAAAGTCTTGAGGCTGAACTGGCTGAGCAAGCGAGGCTTAATAAAATGGCTGAAGAAGCGCATGAGCGAATTGCTGAACTGCGCGATATTCGTCGTGTTCAGCGCAAGGGGCTCGACCTGGCAAAGGGAGAGGATGATGATGGCGATGAGATGGAGATCATTGTAGTCCGTGACTGAGCGCGAGAAACTAAAGTCCAGTAATAGGTGGGTTGTTAAGATAGGTAGTTCTCTACTCACTGATGATGGCCAAGGTCTTGACCTCGGCCGAATGCAGGCATTGGTATCACAGATGTCTGCATTGATTGATGAAGGAGTTGAGCTTTGCTTGGTTTCATCTGGTGCGATTGCCGTTGGACTAAAATCGCTTCAACTATCAAAACGTCCGGAGGAGTTGCCTCTTCTTCAGGCTGCAGCGGCAATCGGACAGATGGGCCTAATACAGGCGTGGCAGAGCTGTTTCTCTGCATACAGCCATGAAACGGCTCAAGTCTTGTTAACACATGAAGATCTTGCTGACCGAAAGCGATATTTGAATGCCCGCGATACGCTGAAGGCATTAAATGAGTTTGGAGTAATTCCAGTAGTCAATGAGAACGATACTGTTGCAACTGATGAAATTCGATTTGGAGATAATGATTCAATTGGTGCGCTTACGACCAATTTGCTAGAGGCTGATGTGCTGGTGATTCTGACTGACCAGGATGGATTTTTTGACCGAGACCCTCGTTCTTCTAGTGATGCAAAGTTGATTCAGGAAGCGCGAGCATTGGATGAGACTTTGCTGTCGATGGCTGGTAAAGATGGCGGCGCACTTGGCCAAGGAGGGATGTATACCAAGGTATTGGCCGCTCAGCAGGCTGCTCGATCTGGAGCAATGACTGTTATTGCCAACGGTCGTCACTCCGATATTTTATTGCGGCTGAGAAAGGCAGAATCATTTGGCTCTCTGTTGTTGCCAGATTTAAAACCGTTGGCTGCAAGAAAGCGATGGTTGGCATCGCACAGTAAAACACGTGGAACCTTCATAATCGATGAGGGTGCTGTTGAAGCAATCAAAACGCAGGGACGCAGTCTGTTGCCGGTAGGTGTTATAGGCGTCCGCGACTCGTTTGAGCGTGGTGACATAATTAGGATTGAATCCGTGGAAGGCGAACACATTGCAACCGGATTGACAAATTATGGTTCCATTGCAGCGTCTCAGATGAGTGGTAAAACGACAAAACAGCTGAAAATCATCCAGTTGCTTTCAGAGAGTGCCGCGTTGGTGCATCGGGATAACATGGCTCTGATGCAAACTAGCGATTCTAAGGTTTAGGAACCTATTTCTCGTACCTTAATGTTCA
>CAZFNA010000054.1:0-13124 GCA_964520465.1 uncultured Pseudomonadales bacterium
CAAGCGGAAAATCAACTGCTCTAACAAAATTTAAAAAGCTAGGAATAGAGACGCTCGATACAGACGAGCTTGCTCGCGTTGTAATTGCAAACGGTTCCCCAGGCAAGCAAGAACTAGAAAAAATAATAGGTAGTCAGTTTTTTGAATCAGGTGTTCTCAACCGCTCTAGACTCCGAGATGAGATGTACAAAAATCCTTGTTTAAAGGAGGCGGTTGAACATGTTATTCATCCACGTATCCACGCTAAGGTCATTGATTGGTTTGGTCAATCAAGTCAATCGCCCTATCGGGTGATGTGTTCTCCTTTATTATTAGAAACTGACCAACATAAGACTCTAGATGGTGTCATAGTGATGGATGTACTAGAGACGACTCAGGAAACTCGGGGAGCAGCTCGAGATGTAGAGTCTGTTGAGCAAGTAAGACAGATTATTCAGGCGCAGCTATCAAGGAAAGAAAGGCTTAGTCATGCAGATTTCATTATCGATAATTCGAAAGACCTCGAGTCACTTTACGAACAAATTTTTGAGCTTCACGAGCAATTAATCAATGGTCGATGATAAAATTCGTAATGTTTTGTGCCCAACCTGCCAGCAAGATTCCCGCTATCATCAAGATAATCCAAATCGACCTTTTTGTTCAGAACGATGTCGTCTGATCGATTTAGGAGAGTGGGCCGATGAAGGTCAACGTATTCCCGGACAACCAGCACCTCCAGATTTCGATACTTCAATGGACACTCATTGAAAACCTCGAATCCCAGCAACACCGAAACCATAGCAATTGTTTATCTGCTCCAAATCCTGAGGGACGATTCCGCCCAACGCGTACACTGGAACACCTGTCTTTGAAGCCAACTCGCCGAAACGTCTAAATCCCAGTGCAGACGAACTGGGATGAGACTTTGTTTCTCTCACAGGGGAAATAAAAATCGCATCACTTGGCCATTTAGATTGTCGCTCAAAATCATGCATATCACGAACCCCTGACGTGATCGGCCAAGGCGACCGTAAACTATCCAGGTGACCTAGTGCACCGGCAAGGCAATCACTCTTTCGAAGATGAACACCACATCCATTCTGGTAACATGATAGTTGATCAACGGTCAGGACGATCTGATGGCCAAACTCGAGAGATTGCTCGATAGTTGCTTGTAAATCAGGCCCGGGTGGTAAACCACGAAAATACAGCAAACTCTTTTGATCGAACTGCAAAGCCCAAACGATGGGCTCAATCATAAAATCTGGATCATAAAACCGAGCGATTCGTGATAACCCAATAGATCGTATTATTGCATCATTGGCTTCTGGAAATTGAAGACCTTGCAAATGCTTTGGATCAAACCATCGAATCTGCTGGCCTTCGCGCCCTACTGGGTCTTGTTCGAATTCAAAGACTTCATAAACCCATAAACGAATGCGTTGATCTCCATAATCCCAAGGAATTTGACAAATATAAGAAGTGCTTTGAACAATAATTGCTAGCTCTTCTATAAGCTCACGGATTAAAGCTGTTTCTGGATGTTCTTCAACTTTACACTTTCCGCCAGGAAATTCCCAAAAACCCCCCTGATGGACAAACTGGTGCCGCTTCGATAATAAAATTTTTCCATTCCGCCAAATGATCGCACAAGCGACTTGGACTTCAGGTGCGGTATTCAGCATTGATCCGAACATATTCAGTTGTAAGATCACAGGTCATAACCCGGCAATAACCACTGCCTAAACCCATCGAGATCCAAACGTCTATATCATTAGCATTCATTACTGCCTGCCCAGCGTCTTCGTCGTAGTCAGGGTGTCGGCAGCCATTCTGAACAATCTGCAAATTATTAATCCATACATTCACCAATTCAATGAGTATGCAGTCGACCTCTGCACGTCCAATCGCTGCCACTATTCTCCCCCAATTCGGGTCAGACGCCGCAAAGGCCGTTTTTACAAGTGGCGATAATGCAACAGTATTTGCAATAACATGTGCATCATGATCGTTTGCCGCACTATCGCAAATCACTCGTACAAACTTTGTCGCACCTTCTCCATCTCGAGCCACCATCTCGGCCAAATCGTCACAGAGAGAAGATAAACTCTCATAAAAACAGGTTGCCTGTTGGCTATCAATATCCTCAATCAGCGAATGATCGACAGCCTGTGTTGCCACAATGGCACATGTATCATTAGTCGAGGTATCACCGTCAACCGTGACGCAGTTAAAACTATGGTCGACTGCACGAGTAAGCATCGTCTGGAGGCATTGCCTGCTAATCATGGCATCTGTAACAATTAAACCGAACATGGTGGCCATATTTGGATGGATCATTCCAGACCCCTTTGCCATACCAGTTAACGTCACAGTTTTACCATCTATATCACACTGAATATGACGTAATTTTGGATGCGTATCCGTTGTCATAATTGCCTTCGAAGCGGATTCCCAAGCGGCTATAGAGTCATCGAGATGATTTAAAGCGTAAGGGATTGCACCACAAATCGATTCAACTGGAAGAGTCTCTCCAATGACTCCCGTCGAAAATGGCCAAATTAATTCGATAGGGGTGTCACTAAGTCGCGCTAGGGCTTTTAGTGTCTGTTCACATGCAACAATGCCAGCTTGGCCTGTTCCCGCATTTGCATTTCCTGCATTTAATAACCAATAGCGGACATTCGAAGTAGATTGTAAATGTGCCCTTAATACACTGACTGGAGCAGCGCAAAAGCGATTCGTTGTTGTAACTGCCGCACCAATTGATTTAGGTCCAAACGCCATAACAACAAGGTCGTCTCGATCTTTGTTCGAATAAACAGGAGCCCTAAGTGAGCTAAGTTGAACATCTGATACTGTAAGACCGCCACTGAATGATTTCATCTTGTTTCTCAAATCCAAACTTTGCCATACTGGAAAAGTTTTCATTGCCTCACTAATTGATGCGCCCGTGACATTGCTTATATTTTTTTCCACTACCACAGGGACAGGGTTCATTCCGTCCAACTTTATGGCTTACAACTTGCTCAGGGCGCGAAGAGCCATCATTCCCTGCGAATTCAGATGCCCCTGCAATCGCATCATGAGTTGCCTGAACTCGAGCCAGTTGCTCGACAGCCTGCTGACGACGGGCTTCTTCATCTGCTGCAATTTCTGCATTAGAAGGTACTTTAACCCCAGTTAGAACACGCAATGATTCTCGTTTAATCTGACTAAGCATCGAAGTGAATAATTCAAATGCCTCACGTTTATATTCCTGTTTTGGATTTTTCTGCGCATAGCCGCGAAGGTGTATCCCCTGGCGCAAGTAGTCCATTGCGGCCAGATGCTCTTTCCATTGATGATCAAGTACCTGGAGCAGTACCTGTTTTTCGAAACGACGCATCGTATCATCACCAACTACGGTAGATTTTTCGTCATGACGCCGATCAGCCTCATTAATAATCTTGTCGATCAACGTTTCTTCATAGAGCGTTTCATCATCATCAAGCCATTGCCTAAGTGGCAGGTCTAAACCAAATAGCGTATCCAACTCTTCAGCTAAACCTGAGATATCCCATTGTTCAATCAGACTCTGGGCCGGAATATAATTTGCGATCACAGAAGTGAAGACATCTCGACGAATCGCTTGGACCAGATCAGATAAATCTTCTGCTTCCATCAATTCATTTCGCTGAGCGTATACCTGGGTCCTTTGATCATTGGCCACGTCATCGTAATCAAGAAGTTGTTTACGCGCGTCAAAGTTACGACTTTCAACTTTTTTTTGAGCTTTCTCGATCGCATTGGAAACCATTTTATGTTCAATCGCCTCGCCAGGTTCCATACCAAGACCTTGCATAATTGAACGCATTCTTGGCGACGCAAAGATACGCATAAGGTCATCTTCTAGTGACAAGAAAAAACGTGATGATCCCGGATCTCCCTGGCGTCCTGAGCGACCGCGTAGCTGATTATCGATCCTACGAGATTCATGTCGTTCTGAGGCAATGATATGCAAACCCCCTGCTTTAAGTACAGCTTCATGACGCGTTTGCCAATCCGACTTAATCGCATCTACTTGGCTATCATTTGGCAAATTAAGCTCAGCGACTTCAGCCTGCCAATTACCACCCAATACAATGTCAGTTCCTCGGCCTGCCATATTAGTGGCAATAGTGACAGCTCCCGGGCGACCAGCTTCGGCAATAATCTGTGCTTCACGCTCGTGCTGTTTCGCATTGAGTACGTTATGTTGAATTCCTTCCTTTTCGAGAAACTGAGACAGTACTTCAGAGGCATCAACTGATGCCGTACCAACTAGAATAGGCCGTCGTTTGTTCCGCTCCGTAATTACATCAGCAACAATCGCCTGGAATTTTTCCTCGATAGTCATATAGACCAGATCGTTGTGATCAAGACGATTGACAAGGACGTTCGTAGGGATTACCACCACGTCAAGGCCATAAATCTGTCTGAACTCATAAGCTTCAGTATCTGCGGTGCCTGTCATGCCTGAAAGGTTTTCGTACAGGCGAAAATAATTCTGAAATGTAGTCGATGCGAGCGTTTGACTCTCAGGTTGAATATCCACAAGCTCCTTCGCTTCGACTGCCTGGTGAAGTCCTTCAGACCATCGACGACCCGGCATTGTCCTGCCAGTATGCTCATCCACGATTACTACTTGGCCATCTTGGATGATGTAGTGCACGTCGCATTGAAATAAAGTATGGGCACGCAACCCCGCGTTTACATGGTGAAGAAGTGCCAGATTTGCGGAGCTGTAAAGACTGTCCCCCATATCCAACAACTCCATGTCAGAAAGTTTGGATTCGATCAATTCATGCCCAAGCTCAGTAAGCTCTACTGAACGGTTTTTTTCGTCCAGCAGATAATGCCCCTCAACTTCAAATGACTCACCATCCTCAGACATTTTGGCTTCGGTCAGATTTGGAATAATTTCGTTTATAGCCTTGTACCGGTCTGAATGATCATCCGCTGGACCTGAGATAATGAGGGGCGTACGCGCCTCATCAATTAAAATGGAATCCACTTCGTCTACAACCGCAAATGAAAGTTCACGCTGTACACGTGCATCAGGCGAAAACGCCATATTATCTCGAAGGTAATCGAACCCGAATTCATTATTGGTACCATAGGTAATATCAGCGTTATAAGATACTTGCTTTTCCTCGTGGCTTTGGCCTGATGCTATTATTCCTACAGTCAAGCCAAGTCCTTCATATAAAGGGCGCATCCAATTAGCGTCGCGATTAGCTAGGTATTCATTCACGGTAACAACGTGAACGCCCCGACCTTGGATCGCGTTTAGGTATGCTGGCAAAGTAGCGACTAAAGTCTTTCCTTCGCCCGTACGCATTTCAGCTATTCGACCTTCGTGTAAAGTCATACCGCCTACCATTTGAACGTCAAAATGACGAAGGCCCAGCTTTCTCTTGCTAACTTCACGGCATACAGCAAATGCGTCGGGAAGAATTTGATTAAGCGTCTCTCCTGCTCCAATTCGATCTTTAAACTGGTCGCGTTTTTCGCGCAATTCATCATCAGATATTGATTCAAGCTTAGATTCTTGCTGATTGATCACGGTTACAGCCTTCAGCATCCTTTTGACTTCCCGGTCATTTTTGGAGCCAAAGATACTCCGGACAAAAGTCCCTAACATGCGTATCCTCTAATTTGATTTATATAAAACAAGAGCATTGTAGCGAATTGCGTGGTCTCGGACAGCTAAAAAGCTTGCAAACACTGATCAACCGTTCAGGAAGTCGCCTTAAGACACTGCGACTCGAAGCTTCAATTCAAGAGAAGCGGGCACGAAGAGTCGAAGATCTTTTAGCAGACCTTTTAAACCATAAGGTCGTAATCGGTGACCTTAATCACGGACTGCTGACCTTGTATGTGCCGCACGCAGCCATGGCATCAAAGCTTAGATTCGAAGAGCGTAGTTTGATCGACAAACTACAGAACGAACCGCTGTTCCGAGGTATCCGTCGTATACAGTGCCGGGTGAGGCCCACAGAAAAACCTCAAAGAACTACCGCCAAAACAACCACCACATCCTCTGTAACAGCAGGTGCATTAATTAAAGAATTTGCAGAAACGTTAAAGGATGACGATCTTAAACGTCAGTTTCAGCGATTGGCTGCACGGGTATCGGGCAATCATCCGCCCGATCAAACGTCATAACTTCATAGTTACTGGGATCAGAAAACAATTTTCTCACTAATTTATTGTTAAGCGCATGACCGCTTCGATTACCCAAGTAGTGGCCAATAATTGGGTGTCCGGCAAGATATAAATCGCCAAGGGCATCTAATACTTTATGCTTCACAAATTCATCATTCTGGCGAAGTCCGTCCCCATTCAGGATACGGTCCTCGCCAACGACTATAGCGTTAGCCATGGAACCTCCCCTAGCGAGATTGTTTGCTTTGAGGTAGTCGAGGTCGCGCATAAATCCAAAGGTACGCGCCCGGCTGACCTCCCGGATGAACGATGCTTCATCAATATCGACCATGGTTTTGCATGCCCCTTGATCAACGACAGGGTGATCAAAGCCAATAGAGAAAGTAATCCGGAAACCATTAAACGGCTCCAGTCGAGCAAATTTCCCTTCGTGTTCAACTTCAACAATGTGAGTAATTCTGATGTACTCACGGAGAGCCGTCTGCTCCCGCACACCAGCTGACTGAATCAAAAATACAAAAGGCGATGCGCTGCCATCCATGATTGGAATCTCAGGGGCATTGCATTCCACTAAGGCATTATCTATACCCATACCCGATAATGCGGACAATAAATGTTCTACTGTGGATACCTGAATACCATCAGGAGAGGACAAACAGGTTGAGAGAGTCGTCTGTGAGACGCTATCTGCATTCGCCTGAATTATGGCTGGCGGATCCACATCTACGCGTTTGAATTGAATGCCATGATTTTCTGGGGCGGGACGTAAAGTGAGATAAACTGTTTCACCAGAATGCAGCCCCACTCCGGTAGCCCGCACAACATTTTTCAGCGTTCGCTGTGCAATCAACTCAACTCTCCTCCGTTTCAATAATAGCTTAACAAGATTTTAGTTGTTGCATCTTGCAAGTAAATCAGACATCGGAAATATTTTTCTTCAATCTGCTTGGCGACGCAAGAATGCTGGAATATTTAGAATCCGCTCCATATCTTGGTTCGCATCAACTGCTAGTTCCGGCTCTTGTGAAAGCGCAGTATTACCTGCAGCCTGAGCCCGCAAGACTTGTGGTAATTTCCCATTTGTCGGATCGTAAGCCTGTCTTGGTGAGAACTGCGCCTGGCCATTATCAAATACGGTCTTTGGCGTCTGTTCGCCACCTAGCCCCGTGGCAACTACGGTCACACAAATTTGATCTGTCATCTGTGTGTCAATTACAGTACCAACAACGACGTTGGCATTTTCATCGCTCATTTGTTCTACAACGTTTCCAACTTGATTAAATTCTCCCAATGTAAAATCTGGACCAGAGGTAATATTTACCAGAATACCGCGGGCGCCTGAAAGGTCCACATCTTCAAGCAAAGGCGATCGGATCGCCAATTCTGCAGCCTTTACTGCTCGGTCTTCACCCGACGCCGTACCCCGACCCATCATAGCTTTTCCCATTTCGCTCATCACAGTGCGTACATCTGCAAAATCGACATTAATCATGCCGGGACGAATAATTAGATCTGCGATACCACAAACGGCTCCGTGTAAGACATTGTTTGCTTCAGAGAAAGCTGCCATGAGTGATGCGTTTTTTCCAAGTACTGGTAAGAGCTTCTCGTTTGGCACAACGATAAGCGAGTCAACATGCTTCTCCAATGCTGCGATGCCCTGATCAGCAATATGAGTGCGACGACGACCTTCAAAGCCAAATGGGCGGGTGACGATTGCAACGGTTAAAATTCCCATTTCACGTGCGACTTCAGCAACAACTGGTGCTGCTCCAGTTCCTGTACCTCCACCCATACCCGCTGTGATAAAGATCATATCTGTGTCAAGAAGCACCTCTGCTATTGCATCACGATCCTCCAACGCAGCATTCCGCCCAACATCTGGGTTTGCACCAGCACCCAAACCCTTCGTAATATCCCCCCCTAATTGCAAGATACGATTCGCTGGAATCGAACGCATTGCCTGTGCGTCAGTGTTAGCAACAATAAACTCAACACCTTCGACTGCATGTTTCAACATATGATTGACAGCATTACCACCGCCACCGCCAACGCCAATCACTTTGATGATCGCGCTTGATTCGATTTGATCTACGATCTCAAACATTGTGTGTACCCTCTCTGTTAAAAATTTACTTGAATCCACTGACGAATCCTACTAAACAAATCTCCCTGGCCATCAAGCCAACGCGGCTTAGGTCTAACCTCCTGATCACGTCCATACGCCAAAAGTCCAGCAAGAACAGCGTTTGCAGGATTTTCTAATAACTTATCAAGTCCATCCTGATGCGCATGTTTGAGAACCCGGCAAGGGCACTGCAAAATACTTTCGAAAAGCTGGCCGATCCCAGGTAAAGCAGCAGTTCCACCACATAAAACTAGACCAGTTGATGCTTCTTCAAATCGTCCCGTCTGCCTTAGACGCTCACCAATGATTTCAGCCATCTCCTCAACTCGGGGCTGAATAAAAGCTGTTAATTGCTGCAGACTGATTTTTTCAGCAGGTCGATCTGCTAGTTTTTTTACCTGAACATCCTCTTTTATCTTCACAAAACTGGTGTGAGCACATCCGTGTTGTTCTTTTAATTGCTCTGCATCGCTTAACGGTGTTTTCAATGCAACAGCAAGGTCCCGCGTCAATAATTCACCTCCCATAGGTAAAACCTGCATCCATGCAGGAACGCCATCGGAAATGATCATCATATCCGTCGTACCAACGCCGATATCAACAGTACAGACACCGAGCTCTCGTTCATCTGGTAAGACTAGCTGGCAAATAGCGAGCGCCGATGGGACAAGTACAGCAACTTCAAGGCCAGCAAGTCGAAGGCATTTCCTCAAATTATTCACTACATGAGTCGCTCCAGTAATGACGTGCACGTGGGCCTCTAGACAATTCCCTGTCATCCCTTGTGGAGATCTGATGCCTGGCTGACTGTCTAGGGTGAAGGATCTCGGTATGACACTGAGTATTTCTCGTCCCACCACCTGCGCTTGAGCCTGAACTTGCTCCATCGCCTGCGTTAATAACGCATCAGTAACTTCCCGGTGGTTAAGTATGCTAGTTCCGGAGATATCCTGACCAAGCAAATGGGATCCACCAATTGAAACTAAAGGATTAGATAATTTCGTGCCCGCCATTTTATTGGCCTCAGCTACAGCTCTTGCCAGTGCTTCAACTACAGATTCGATCTGAATAACAACACCTTGCTTTAAACCCCCCGATCGCGCGCGACCAAGACCGCATACTGAAATGGATCGCCCTTCAGTTATCTCAGCAACAGCAGCTCTGATCTCACTAGAGCCAATATCTATAACCAAGAGATGGCTCATTGTTGAGATCTCCAGGCAAGAGCAACACCGTTGTCATAGCGTGCATCGATTGTCTCAACTCGAAATAAATTATTTTTACTTAGTCGGTTTAATACATCATGAGCACGAGCCAAACGGCCTAAAATGTCAGAACGACCTAATTGTAAGCTAATTCCATTAGCTAATTTTATCTCCCATCCAAGATCGTGACCTCGAGAGACAGCTAGGACCCCTGAAAAATCAGATAATTGCTTAGAAAATATTCCGTAATGACTATAAATCTGCATGGTTTCAGATAAAGCGCCATATAAGCGCGGTAGCGGCTGATTCAAGTACAAAGGAGGTTCAAATAAATCGCCCGATAATCCTAAATACTGGGTATCGTTGTAAATAGCTACGGGTCGCTGCTCCGTGATTTCTATCAATAGTGTGTCAGGCCATACTCGTCTTGCTGATGCTGACGCGACCCAAGGATGCTTCTCTACATCATAAATCACCTCTGCCAAAATCGTTTCAAGATAATCACCCATGAAGCGAATAGTTAAATCATGGGTCAAAGTATCAGCGTTCAAATATTTAAGATCACCCCGTAGTTGCACCTGGCTAATCTGTATATTTGACATAAGATGATTAAATCCACTCGCAGCAAGTGAACCAGTCAGTACCAGGCCGAGCAAAAGTATGAGTAGTTTCGAATGTACCAAGGTCTTGGATGCAATTTGTTTAACCGTCATGATGACACCTCTGCATCAAGTAGAATTTGTTCAATCAACATTGGAAGATCCATCCCCGCAGCAGCCGCAGCCTTGGGTACGAGTGAATGATTCGTCATACCCGGCACAGTGTTGCATTCCACGAGGAGGAGATGTCCAGTCTCATTCATCATAAAATCGACTCGACCCCAAGTGCGGCACCCCAACGCATCGAAAGCCTCGAGGGCCAATTGCTGTGCTTCGGCTTCAAGTTCGCCACTCACACCAGATGGGATATGATATTCAGTTTTGTTTGATTGATACTTCGCTTCATAATCATAAAACTCTGATGCCGGCCTAATTCCAATTACAGGCAGAGCCAAACCGCAGACAACTCCTACTGTTAACTCAGGTCCCGGCAACAAAGGTTCAACCAATACTCTCACGTCATATGTTAAAGCGTCTTTTAAAGCAGATTTTAGTTGAGCTTCACCATGAGCCGCGTGGGCTCCCACAGATGAGCCCTCATGTGCTGGTTTGACAAATAATTCCGGGCCCAAGCGCTTGATACATATTTCAGCTTGATTCAAGTTGTTCACAACAACCATCGGCGATGTGGGTAACCCAAGCGACTCCCACACTTGTTTGGTTCTAGGCTTATCTAAAGACAAGGCAGAAGCACCCACCCCTGATCCTGTAAATGGAATACCAAGCATGCACAAAAGACCTTGTAGAACACCATCTTCTCCAAGACGCCCATGAACTAGATTGAAAGCTCGAGAAGGTTGAGCATCGATAAGTTGGTTAATCAGGTTTTCTGTTACATCAATTTCAATTGGATTTATCCCAAGTTCTCTCATTGCCCTAGATACAGCTAGGCAGCCGTCTCGAGAGACTGCAGCTTCAGATCCATCTCCACCAAAAAGAATTACAACCCGCTCTTTAGACCAGTTCACATGAGCCTCCAAGCCTGTCGATCAGTTGAGCTGGCAGTCGTCCAATCGATCCTGCCCCCTGGATTAAAATTACATCGTTAGGTTCAATCAATGCTTCGATGCGATCAATCACCTGTTCAAACTGAGACTCTACATAAGGTCGGCACTGTCCAAGTCTACGAATACTTTGCGCCAAGTCCTTTGACTCAGCACCCACAGTGAGTTGTTCTCCAGCAGGATAAACTGGAAGTAAAACCAACTCATCTGCAGTCGTTAATACCGAAACAAATTCATCGAATAGATCTTGAGTTCGGGAGTAGCGATGTGGCTGAAATATACTTACTAATCGACACTCCGGGTATGCCCCTCTCAACGCTGTAAAAGTGGCTGCTAACTCCTTGGGATGATGTCCATAATCGTCAATCACAGGAATATCGGCACCATATTTTTTTACAGATCCCATCAATTGAAAACGACGACCGACGCCTTGAAAATTTTTCATTGCTTTCAGAAGGGCAGAGTCATCGACGCCCAAATGGTCAGCGAGTGTTACGACTGCTAGAGCATTCGAAACATTGTGATGGCCTGGCATCGATAGAGTGATTGATAGTGAATCGCCCTTGGGTCGTGTCACGTCAAAATGAGTCAGCAATCCATCATTTTTAATATTTATTGCCCTATAATCGGCCTCAGACTCAATGCCAAAGGTCAGGAAAGCGCGGCCAACACTCGGTAAAATATCTAACACCACACCATCATCAGCGTTGGCGATCACCAGTCCATAAAATGGGAGGTTTTGGAGGAACTGGACAAAGGTCTGCTTTAGCCGTTCAAAGTCACCGCCGTAGGTCGACAGATGATCTGCATCTATGTTGGTAACAATCGCAATCATCGGTTTAAGTACTAAAAATGAGGCATCACTTTCGTCGGCTTCAGCCACCATATATTCACTATCGCCAAGGCGAGCATTTGCATCAGCTTGATTTAATTTGCCACCTATAATGTATGTTGGGTCCAAACCACCCTCTGCGAGTACTGAGGCTGCAATAGACGTGGTAGTTGTTTTACCATGCGTTCCAGATATTGCTATTCCATGCTTGAATCGCATGAGTTCAGCCAACATCTGTGCGCGCGGAATGACAGGAATTCGTTCTTCGATAGCAGCTGCGACTTCCGGATTGGATATATCAATTGCACTTGATACAACCACAACTTCAGCACCTACGATGTTCGACGCCTGGTGTCCAATGCATATGCTTGCTCCAAGTAGACGCAGACGGTTTGTTCCTGGCCCCTCACGAATATCAGATCCTGAAATTAAATATCCTTGATTAAGCAGCACTTCGGCTATACCACTCATGCCAACACCGCCGATGCCTATGAAGTGCATTCGCTGAATTTGTCCCATCGGGCTAACCATAGGCAGCCTCCAAGATCCGATCTGCAACTTTTTTGGTTGCTTCAGGTTTTGAGACTGAGCGAGCCGCACGAGCCATCTGTGAAAGATTTTCAGGCGCGCGTAATATGTCTGAGAGCTTCGCGATAAAAACATCGAGATTTTTTTCCTGAACAATAACAGCAGCTCCAGCATTAACAAGTTGCTGCCCATTTTTTGTTTGGTGGTCGTCTACCGCATAGTCAAATGGAATTAAAATAGATGGTAAGGCTGCTAGCGCCAATTCAGAGACCGTTAAGGCTCCGGCTCTACAAACCACAATATCAGCGTTACGGTAAGCCTCATCTATTTGACTAATAAACGCTATGACAGTAGCGTCCAGATCTAACGCCTGATACTGCTGAGAAACAGATTCTTTACCAGAGGTGCCTGCCTGATGGGTGACTTCAATACCAAATTCATTGGCTAACTGATGAAGTTTGATAGGTAGTTGGTCATTCAAAATCTTCGCACCTTGAGATCCACCGATCACTAGAATACGAGTTGATTGTTTTGACTCAAGTGATCGGGCTAAACGCTGACGCCCAACTAAATCAATTTCTGGCCGAATTGGGTTGCCTA
>CAZFNA010000055.1:0-10143 GCA_964520465.1 uncultured Pseudomonadales bacterium
CAATCCACGGAAGATTCAGACTTGGTGGTGGCTGAGCCAGCTTTGAATTATGACAGTAGCAAATGGTTTCCATCTGCGGAAACGAGTTATCTGAAAGCAATAGTGGCCCTTAATTCATATCAATTGCGACTGGCCATGCCCGCTGAGGACGCGCAGGTCTTTGCCAGGGCAGATAACTTGCGAAATTATCTTGCCGATGTTGAAACTAGACTGGGCTCACTGAGTCAGCGTTTATCGGCAAGTGTCGGCCAGGCTCGTCTCGATACTGATCTGGTTAAAAGTTTGAAAGCACCTCAGTCGTTGGATGGTTGGTCTGAAAAAATGATTAAGACCCCGTGGCTTGAGATTGATGATGTATTTTTTGAAGCTCGCGGCTCTGCTTGGGCGTTAATTCAGATTCTCAGGGCGATAGAGCAGGATTTTGGATCTGTTTTAGAAAATAAAAATGCCCTCGTTTCGCTGAGACAGGTAATTCGGGAGTTGGAAACAACTCAGCAAACAGTTTGGGCACCTACAATTTTAAACGGCTCTGGGTTTGGCATTTTTGCGAATCACTCTCTCGTGATGGCGAGTTATATTTCTCGGGCGCACACAGCTATTTCTGATCTACGTATTTTGCTTGCTCAAGGTTAGTTTTGTGAATTTTTAGCTGCTTCAACTGATGCAATTATTGCATCTCGCGCTGCATTAGAACTGCGCCATCCATCGACTTTGACCCATTTGCCTGCTTCGAGGTCTTTATAGTTCTCGAAGAAATGTTTGATTTGGTCAAGCAATAGAGTGCCTAGATCTTGTGGTTCTTTAACTTCTCTATATATAGCGGTCAATTTATCGTGCGGCACTGCTAAAACCTTTGAGTCGCGTCCTGCTTCGTCGCTCATATCGAGAATTCCGATGGGGCGCGAGCGAATTATTGAGCCTGGCAGGACGGGGTACGGGGTAACGACCAAGACATCAAGCGAATCACCATCGTCGGCTAACGTATTTGGAATATAGCCGTAATTTGCTGGGTAGAACATTGGCGTGGCCATAAATCGATCTACGCAAAGGGCGTCAAACTCTTTCTCAATTTCATACTTAATGGGCGTCGAATTCGAGGGGATTTCGATTGCCACATAAATATCGTTAGGAATATCCTTTCCCGGGGGGATGCTATTAAAACTCATAGAGTCCTCAGATCGTTGATAAGTTTGTGTGATTTTAATCTTTAGGTTCCAAGTGTCCTGTTCTTCGCATCGTATTTCAACTGAATCCTTCCTTTGATAATTATTGCAGGTTGATTCAATCTGTGGAATTGCCGTTTTGACTGCTGAATGAGATCATATATTTAGAGTGTCCAGCCACATCAGATTGAGAGATTCAGATTGAATATCCACATTTTAGGAATTTGCGGCACATTTATGGGTGGCTTAGCACAGTTGTGTCGGCAAAAGGGGTGGATAGTTAGCGGGTCAGATCAACAGGTCTATCCGCCTATGTCAGATCAGTTGGCTCAGGCTGGAATAACACTACACGAAGGGTATGACCCGGCGGTATTAACGGCTGATCTAGATTTAGTTGTGGTCGGGAATTCGATGTCTAGGGGTAATCTTGTCGTCGAGGAAGTTCTTGATCGAAGAATTCCCTTTATCTCGGGCCCCGAATTACTGGGAAGATTGACTGGAGAGATGGTTGTTTTGGCTGTTGCAGGAACGCACGGAAAAACCACAACCGCAAGCATGCTGGCATGGATTCTTGAGTGCCAAAGATTAAATCCAGGATTTTTAATTGGTGGCGTGCCTCAAAATTTCGATGTCTCGGCGAGGTTAGGAGGCGGAAAATACTTTATTGTTGAGGCTGACGAGTATGATACCGCTTTCTTCGATAAGCGATCGAAATTTGTGCATTATCATCCTGATATTTTTGGAATAAATAATCTTGAATTTGATCATGCAGATATTTTTGACACGATAACTTCGATCGAAATGCAGTTTCATTATGCCATTAGACGTGTTCCACGTTCTGGACTCATTGTGGCTCGAAGCAGAATAAAAGCGATCGATCGTGTCTTGGAGCGTGGATGTTGGTCAAAGCAAATGTGGATTGGCAGGGGTACTACAGTTGAATTTGAGTCTCAATTGAATGAACTATTCTTTCCAGGTCTTGACCAATGTATTGAGTGGAATATGCGAGGTGCGCACAACGCGAGAAATGCGGAGCTAGCGGTGGCCATGGCCTGTTCTCTCAATGTGCCGATTGAGGTTGCTTTTTCATCATTGCAATCGTTCGGGGGCGTTGCTCGAAGGCTGAATTTAATGTTTGAAGGAGATGGATTAAAAATATGGGATGATTTCGCACATCACCCTACTGCAATTGAGGCAACTTTGAAAGCGCTTGCGGAAGACGAGATTGCTGGACCGCTGACCGCTGTGATTGAACTCAGATCAAATACGATGAAACTTGGTATTCACGGAGATGCCCTTCTAAAATCGGTCGATGCCGCAGATATAGTCTATTGGGTTCTTCCTGAGTCGCAAGACTGGAACGTTAGCAGTCTTCTAAGACGAGATGGCACAGCGCATCTGGTCGCAGACGCGCTGTGCTTACCTCCTGACTTAGTTTCTCAATTGAGAGGTCAGATCGTTTTTATGTCAAATGGCGGCTTTTCAAAAATTCAACAACGCGTGGTAGAAGCAATTAAGACGCGTTGAAATTAAAATAAAGAGCCCTACTGTTTTATCCATGATTTATGAACCTAGCCAAACTGGTCCTTCCGTGAGCAAACCGTTATTTCCATTGCCTCTGGTGTTATTCCCTGGGGGCCGTCTGCCTCTGCAAATTTTTGAGGCTCGCTACCTGGATATGGTTGGACAATGCATGCGCGAGGGCACACAATTTGTAGTTACAATGTTGAGATCTCAGGGCTTTGCAGATGTAGGGTGCGAAGTATCAATTAGAGATTTTGATCAGCTCAGTAACGGGTTGTTGGGTATATTGGCTGTAGGGGAGTGCAAACAGTATTTATTTAATCCCATCCAACGTGACGACGGCCTGTGGGTAGCGGATGCAGCTGATGGCCCTCTAGAGCCTTCCTGTGAAATGCCTAATAATCATTTAGGCCTGATTGAATTGCTCGAGAGTCTCCAGGTTCATCCTGCGATTCGCGGCTTGTATAATGAAATTGACTATACAGATGCGAGCGAAGTTGGCGCACGTTTGACCGAGTTGCTTCCGATTGAGAATGAAGTAAAACAGTCTTTTTTTGAGATGCAAGATCCCTTGAGGCGACTTGAAGAATTAGAGCTTGAGGTTTTGAAGCTCCAAATTCCTGGCCGAGACGCCTGATTCTCCCTTGAAATACATTGTATAGTGTTGGGCTGCGAGGGGAAAAATTATGGATTATCAGAGCATATCCCGGCGGGCGAAATTGGCACAGAAGTCGATCTCAATCGCATCAACCGATCAAAAGAATTCAGTCTTGCTCAAGATTCTTGAAGAGATAGAAGCATCTAGAGAATTAATTCTTTCGTCTAATCAGAGAGACATGAATGAGTCCAGGCGACTCGATTTAGGTGATGCTTTGCTTGATCGACTCGAGCTAAATAATGCACGTATCGACGGCATGATTGACTGTTTAAGTGAGATCATAGCGCTAGCTGATCCAGTTGGTGAAGTGTCTCGGATGACACGGCGGCCCTCAGGCATTGAGGTTGGGTTGATGCGCCAACCCATTGGTGTGATTGGTATTATTTTTGAATCGCGCCCCAATGTGACACTCGATGCAGCCGCTCTTTGTTTAAAGTCTGGAAATGTCAGCATTTTGCGTGGTGGAAGTGAAGCTTTTCATTCTAATCAGGCAATTGCTACATGCATCACTTCAGGACTCCGTGCGTCTGGGTTTTCAGAAGATTGTGTTCAAGTCGCCTCAACTGCTGATCGAGAGTTTGTTGGCGCTATGATCGGTGGTGAGTATTCGATGTGTGACGTTATAATTCCGCGCGGTGGTAAACGGCTGATTGAGCGAATTTCGAAAGATGCGCGAGTCCCTGTCATAAAACATCTTGACGGCAACTGCCATGTGTACGTTGATGCGGAGTGCGATTTTGATCAGGCGCTGGATATTTTGGAAAATGCAAAAACTCATCGCTATGGGGTATGTAACGCAGCTGAGTCATTTTTGATTCATCAGGCGGTGGCTCCTTCGATATTACCAAAATTGTCAGCAATTCTTTTTAGGCACGGGGTGGAAGTTCGAGGTTGTGAAGCCGTAACAGCTATTCTGCCATCCGCTGCGCTGGCGACTGAAGATGATTGGTTTGAAGAGTATTTGGCCCCAATCATTGCCATCAAGATCGTTTCGGATGTCGATCAGGCAATTGATCATATCAATACTTATGGATCGCGCCATACTGACGCCATTGTCTCGACGAGTTATACAACTGTTCGACGATTCATGCGTGCGGTGGATTCGTCTTCTGTTATTGCTAATGCATCTACGCGTTTTGCGGACGGAGCTGAATATGGTTTAGGCGCAGAGATTGGAATTTCGACCGATCGTATTCATGCTCGAGGGCCGATTGGCCTTGAAGGGCTTACAAATCAAAAATGGATCGTTTTTGGCGAAGGTCAGGTGCGTCCCTAGTGCAAATTTTGTTTGGTGGAACCTTTGACCCTGTTCATAATGGTCATGTGGCGATGGCAAAAGTGCTTCTCGAAACATTTGTTGACGCTGAAGTACACATTATACCGAATCGTCAATCTCCAAATAAAGAAAGTAGTGAAGGCTCGCATCATCGGTTTAAAATGCTTGAGCTGGCAATGCAGGACATCCTTGGCGCCAGGGTTAATCAAATTGAAATGCATAGGCCTGGGCCCAGCTATACCATCGACACGGTTAAGTATTTTCGGTCCCATTATGGCGAGCGAGAATCGCTAGTGCTGTGTCTCGGTGTTGATGCGGTGGAAGATCTTGAGCGGTGGCATGAAAAGACAGATTTGCCACGACTATGCCACTTGTGCATCCTGGACCGTTCGAGCTATCTAATTAATTTGTCGGAAGTAGTTTCTTCATTTATTGATACTGACGATCTAGATTTGCTTTTTAATCAATCCTTTGGACTGCGCTACAGCCTTTTGACACCGGATATACCAGTTTCATCGACTGCGATCCGTCGGTTAATAAGAGAGCAGAAAAAAAAACTTCCAGTACCTTCTAAAATTGCAGACTATATAAATCACTACCACCTATATCAGGATGTCAAATGACCGAAGAAAACGAATTGACGAGCAAAATTGTAGATGCGTTAGAAGATCTAAAGGCATTTGATATCCGGCTTATTGACGTTCGCGGACAAACATCTGTTACTGACTGGCTCGTTATTGCAAGTGGAACATCGAGTCGGCATACCAAGTCGCTTGCTGACCACGTAGCACAACAACTAAAAGTAAGATACGGCGTTGCCGCACTTGGGAGCGAGGGTGGTGATGTTGCTGAATGGGTCTTGGTGGATTTTGATTCTGTGGTTTTACATGTGATGCAGCCGCCCATTCGTGAGTACTATGATTTGGAAAGGTTGTGGGAGCGTCGCCAGCATGATCCTATTGAAGGACATTAATGGCTGATGTACGACTTTTTACAGTTGGGCAAAAAATGCCGTCCTGGGTGCATGACGCTTGTTCTGAATATCTGCCGCGTTTTAGGCATCAATTTCGGCTTGAGATTGAAGAGATTCCTTTATCAAAAATGGATAGATCGGATGCTCAGAATGAACATAAAACAAAGTTGCTTAATCGGATTAAATCGAATGATTTTCTAGTGCTTTTGGACGAGCGGGGCGTAGTCTACTCAACTCTTGACTTGGCAGATCGGCTAACACGGTGGGAGCTTTCAGGACGTTCTTTAGTTTTTGCTGTAGGCGGTCCTGACGGCTGGTGTGGGGAGATGCGGCAGCGCGCAGATATTCTCTGGAGTCTTTCAAGGCTTGTATTCCCTCATCCATTGGCACGAGTAATAGTGGTAGAACAACTTTATCGCGCAGATAGTGTCCGACAAGGACACCCTTATCATAGGGGTTGACATTGGAGCTCAGCACAGGCGTTCGTGAGAAACAGTTGATTCAGGGTCGGATCATAATAACGATCCTTTGTGGCTTGCTTCTTTTAATTTTATTGATGGCTCGCCTCGTTTGGTTGCAGCTAATCGAGACAGAGCGATTTCAAACAGCCTCTGAGGCAAACCGGCTACAAACTCTTCCGGTAAGTCCCTCAAGGGGGTTGATTATTGATCGTAATGGACTGGTACTAGCTGAAAACAGACCTAACTTACAATTGCTGGTTGTACCTGAAGAAATCGATAACATCGATCGAATAATTACAGAGGTCAAAAAGCGTATCGAATTCACAGATAATGATGTGGAGCGCTTCTCTAAGAATCTAAAATCACGCCGTCGCCCGCATGATCCTGTGGTCGCCAAGGACGATCTCTCCGATGTCGAATCAGCTAGCATAGCTGTGGATTTGTTTAAATTTCCTGGCTTGCGGATTGAGGCTCGTCCCACACGTTTTTATCCTTATGGAGGGCTCACTGCCCATAGTCTTGGTTATGTGGGTCGTTTATCGCCTAATGAATTAAAACAAATAGACGACAGTCGATATGCTGGAACTGAAATCATCGGCAAATCCGGTGTCGAAAAGGCCTATGAAAACAAGTTACTTGGCAAGGTAGGCGTTGAGCGTGTTGAAACCAGTGCCCGTGGTCAAATTATGCGCTCGGTAGATCGTAATGATCCGAAACCTGGAGATGAAGTTTTACTTCATCTAGACATCGGGCTTACTGCGAAGTTGTATGAAGTCCTCGGTGATCGAAAGGGGGCCATTGTCGCGATGGATCCTGAAACGGGAGGCATTCTGGGTCTGGCAAGTACTCCGACCTTCGATGCCAATTCCTTTATTGGTGGCATCAGTAAAACTGAATATCTTGCATTAGAAAATAATCCTGAAACACCCTTATTCAATCGCGCTTTGCGAGGCCAATATCCGCCAGGATCTACCATCAAGCCCATGCTCGGATTAGTGGCACTCCACTATGGAGCACTAAGTTGGAAGACTGAGATCTTTGATCGAGGTTATTACCAGTTATTTTCGAATGACCACAAGTATCGAGATTGGAAACGCTGGGGTCATGGACGGGTAGATATGGAAAAGGCGATAATTGAATCCTGTGATACTTTTTTTTATGAGATGGCCGTTCGGCTAGGGATCGATCAGATGTCTGAAGGTATGGCATCCTTTGGCTTTGGGAAGCGTCAAGGTACTGATATTTACGGTGACTCGCCTGGAATCTTACCGAGTAGAGATTGGAAGAAATTAGCGAGAAATGAATCTTGGTATCTAGGGGAAACTGTAATCTCAGGAATCGGCCAGGGATTCTGGGTAACAACACCAATTCAATTGGCTGCAGCCACTACCGCAATTGCCCGACGAGGAAATTTTATTGCACCGCATTACTCTAAAAATGAAGATTTTAATGTGGGTGAACCGATACCTCTTGGTGAGTCGATGGATTGGGAACGTATGATTAATGCTATGGAGGATGTATTGCACGGCAAGCGTGGCACTGCTCGTGGCGCTGCCAAGGGTTTAAACTACCGGATTGCAGGTAAAACTGGAACGGTTCAGCTGATAGGAATTGGTCAGGAAGAGGAATATGATGAGACAGAAATAGAGGAGCGTTTCAAAGATCATGCATTGTTTGTAGGTTTTGCACCCGCTGACGCGCCGAGTATCGTGATTGCTCTAATCATTGAAAATGGCGGTTCAGGGGGCTCCACTGGAGCGCCAGCAGCGCGAGAGATATTTGACTACTGGGTACTGGACCGTGACGAGGGCAAGAGTGAACCTAGCCAAGATTATATAAGAAAGATCAACCAACAAGTCCTCGGGTATGCAAATGCTGATAGCGAGTGAATCAGGTCATATAGAGTCATTTCGACCAAAACGTTTTGCACAGCGTTATGGAGTGGATCCCCTGTTGATAATCTTTGTGATGGTCACGGCTCTATACGGGTTAGTTATTTTATACTCAGCATCGGGTCACAACTTGTCGATGGTCATTCGTCAGGCCACACATATTTTTGCGGGAATGATAGCAATGGTGGCGTTGTCTCAGGTCCGGCGTAATGTCATTGTTGATGCTGCTCCCTTTGTTTATGGCTTTGCCGCAATGCTCTTAGTAGCCGTTTTACTATTTGGAGTGGGCGCAAAAGGCGCGCAACGCTGGCTCGATATACCTGGGTTCCCAAGATTTCAGCCAGCCGAGTTAATGAAACTTGCATTACCTGCCATGGTTACTTGGTGGCTTACTAGGCGTAAGTTACCTCCAGGCCTCTCTCAACTTGTAATTGCCGCTTTTTTGATAATCGTGCCTGTTATCTTGATTGCCAGGCAGCCTGATCTGGGGACCAGCATAATAATTGCTGGATCTGGATTTTTTGTTCTGTTTTTAGCAGGTATGTCATGGCGACTATTAGCGATTTTGGCTAGTCTGGGGATAGCGGCTCTCCCAGTTTTATGGATGGTAATGCATAACTATCAGCGAATGCGTGTGATGACCCTACTCGATCCTCAAAGCGATCCTTTGGGTGCAGGATGGAATACGATACAAGCGATGACGGCTCTTGGATCGGGAGGATTGTTTGGCAAGGGATATGCAGCTGGAACCCAAGCCCAATTAAAGTTTCTACCAGAATCCCATACTGATTTCATTGTCGCCGTACTAGGAGAAGAAATGGGTTTTTTGGGAATTAGTGTTCTTTTGATTTTGTATATGCTAATCCTCGGTAGATGCTTGGTGTTGTCCATGAGAGCCCAAGGAAACTTTGGCCGACTACTATCGGGGTCAGTGACGGTAACATTCTTTGTGTATGTTTTTGTAAATTTAGGAATGGTTAGTGGGGTTTTGCCGGTGGTGGGTGTGCCACTTCCTTTAATTAGTTATGGTGGAACGTCTATCGTGTCGTTGTTGATTGGATTTGGATTAATCATGTCTATGCAGCGAACAAATAGGGTACTTTCAGGGGAATCTTGATGCGTAGACTACAATTGATGGTCCTTGTTATTGGTTTGATTGGACTGGACTTGGATTCAGTTCAGGCAAACTACGCTGATCGACCTGAGGTTCAAGAGATGGCTGATCGATTAGCGGACAAAGGATTGATCAGAGAAGACATATTATCTGCTATGTCCGAAGCAAAACGGCTCGATTCTGTTATTGACGCGATGAACCGACCGGCCGAGAGAAAAAAATGGAAAGATTATCGACCGATCTTTTTGAAATCTGCGCGATTAAAAGCCGCAAAAGGCTTTTATTATAAACATCGTGATGCGCTGCACGCTGCTGAATCTGAAATTCGGGTACCTGTTCAGGTGATTTTAGCCATTATTGGTGTCGAGACTTATTATGGCCGCAACAAAGGAAGTTACAAAGTTATAGACGCTTTAGCGACTCTTGGCCTTGATTATCCAAGGCGGGCAAAGTTTTTTTTAGGTGAGCTTGAGTCTCTATTTTTACTTGGACAAAGGGAACATTTGAACCCCTTAACAATTAAAGGATCCTATGCCGGGGCAATGGGATTTGGACAGTTTATCCCATCGAGCTATTTGGCATATGCAATTGATTTCGATAATGATGGACGTCGGGATCTGATCGACAACCCGGTTGATGCAATTGGGTCGGTTGCGAATTATTTAGCCAAACATGGCTGGGATATGCGTTACGGAATTGCCGGTCAAGTTAACGATGCAGCCTCGAAAGTAGAGCAGATGGAATCCCCTGTAAACGTAAATGAGACAGGACAGGTGCTTACGCAGTCTGGAGTCAAAGGAATTCCATCTGAATGGTCTAACCTGCCTCTGGATATACTGGGTTTATATGGTGCAAAAGGTCCTGAATATTGGGCGGTGACAAAAAACTTTTATGTAATTACACGCTATAATCGTTCGCCTTTATACGCGATGGCCGTAACGCAATTAGCTGATGAAATTGCTCGGGAACTATCGCTTTGATTCGATCGATCTTGGTTGGTTTAATTGCCTCGCTGTCGGGATGTTCAACAGTACAGGATTGGATGAGTGCGGCAGCTATGGAGCCAAGTACTGATGCGTCAG
>CAZFNA010000055.1:10243-12987 GCA_964520465.1 uncultured Pseudomonadales bacterium
GGAGAGCCCTTTGATATGTTCCAGTTTACAGCGGCGCATAAGACCATGCCTATTCCTGCATGGATTCGTGTAACAAATTTAGTAAATAGTCAGTCTTTGGTGGTAAGGGTCAATGACCGAGGTCCATTTAAAGAAAACCGAGTGCTAGATTTATCGTGGGCAGCAGCCAAACGCTTGGATTTCTCTGATCAAGGAACGGTCCGTGTCAGTTATGAGGTTCTATCCGCGCCGACATCGGATGCTACATTAATCCCAAATCCGCTCTCAAAACCGGCTCAAATCATATTCCAAGTAACAGCCGTATCGACGCAAATCCAAGCAAAAAAAATTGTCAATCAGCTTCAACAGGTACTGAAACTTGAGCAGGCTGGAGTGCGTATCGAGCCTAATGGTGCCGGTCTTTATCGGGTTCAGGTGTTACCCAAGGCAGATGTGGCTACCGAGCGGGCCGTATATGACCAACTGAGCGATTTAGGCTGGTTGCCACAACGTTTGATAGCTAGATAACCGGGTAAAGGAAGGAGAGTCATATGTATCGTTTTTGGATCGCTTTAACATTAGTTTGTAGTTTGAGTTCAAACTTAAGAGCTGAAACTGCACGATTAGTGCAAGGGCTTGGTAATGGTCCCCCTATTCCAGCACCCCCGAGTTTGCAGGCTACAGGTTATCTTTTGATTGATGCGACAAACGGTGAAATTATAGTTGAGCATAACTCGGATGAGCCCTTGCCTCCTGCATCACTAACTAAAATGATGACCGCATATATCGCTGAACGTGAAATAGAAGCTGGGCGCGTATTCCTAGATGACAAAGTACCTGTAAGTGTTAACTCTTGGCAAACGGGTGGATCACGTATGTTTATTCGTGAGGGGACAGAAGTTAGCCTAAGAGATCTATTACGCGGTATTGTTATTCAGTCTGGAAATGATGCCAGCGTAGCTGTAGCCGAGTACATTGCAGGTTCTGAGGATGTATTTGCAGATGTAATGAATAAGACTGCAGTAAGTCTCGGAATGACCAATACACAATTCAAAAATGCAACAGGTTTGCCTGCTGAAGGGCATTATTCTACGGCCAAGGATCTTAGTATCTTAGCAGCTAGAATCATCAAGGATTTTCCGCAAGCTTATGCAATATATAAAGAGAAGAGTTTTTCCTACAACGGTATCAAACAAGCCAACCGCAATAGTCTTTTATTTCGTGACGCAACGTTTGATGGACTTAAGACAGGGCATACGGAAGAAGCTGGATACTGTCTAGTCGCCAGCGCTGAACGTGATGGATTCCGCCTGATTTCAGTTGTAATGGGAACCGCGAGTGAAAAAGCAAGAGAGCAAGAAACAATAAAGTTGATGCAATATGGTTTTCGCTATTTTAGGGGGCAGATTGTTTTTGAGGTGGGCCAGCCACTTCCAAAAAGTAGTCGTAAGGTATGGTTTGGTGAAACTGAAACGGTTGATTTAGCACCAACTGAACCCCTATATGTGACATTGCCATTAGGTCGGGAATCCGCGATTAAAGCAATTCTGGACGCACCGGATACATTTGACGCACCACTTGAGATTGGACCTACTGTTGGAACAGTAAAAGTAATGTTGGGCGAGCGCATCCTGGCGGAATCCCCTGTCGCTTTCGCTTCCGCAGTGCCTGAAGGGGGCATTTTTAAGCGCTTTGCGGACTTCGTGTTGAAACTTTTCGCGTGACTTGGTGTTGTCTGAATGGAAAGATTATGCCGCTAGAGCAGGCTACTATTTCCCCAATGGATCGAGGCTTCTTGTTTGGCGATGGTGTCTATGAAGTTATGGCACAGATTGATGGAAAAATCCGTGCTAGATCATTACATCGTAGACGTTTAGAGGCCAGTCTATTAGCCATAGGGTTATCCGTGCCCGTGGATGATGTCTTCGAGCAGGTTGACCGACTCACTCATAAAGCTAGGCTTAAGTTCGCAAAAATTTATGTTCAGATAACCCGAGGTGTCGGTATGACGCGTGACCATGTATTTCCAAATCATGTTACGCCCACAATATTTCTGACGATATCTGACTTTTCACCACAATTATTGCCACCTGCCAAAGCTATTGTTAGGCCAGATATTCGCTGGCTTAAAAACTCGATTAAATCAGTGTCGCTTCTTGGTAATGTGTTGTTATTACAGGAGGCGCGAGATGCAGGTGCTGTTGAAGCTATTTTGTACCGTGATGATTGTTTGACAGAAGCATCGACCTCGAATGTTTTTTTGATGACTGGACAGTCACTTGTTACCCCGCCATTGAGTAATTTGATTTTGCCTGGGATCACCAGACATTTAATAATTAAGATAGCCATTGAGTTAGGTCTGGATGTCATTGAGCGCTATGTAAACGTAGGTGAGCTGATGAATTTTGATGGGGTATTTGTGTCTAGTTCTACACGTGGTCTGCAGCCTATCGTAGAACTTGAGCCTGGCGGTATGGTTGGAGCTGGTCAACCACCTGAAACGTTTTATTTTCTGCAGTCAGCATATGATCAAATACTTAATAACCATGATTGAGTCGAAAGAGCCAAAAATCAAATTCCCTTGTCCCGATTATCATGTGTCAGTTATTGCGGATATGCATGATGATTTTATAACTATTTTGGAAGAAATTATTTGTAGGCACTGTTCGAGTTATGACTCCGCAACGTTGCGTCTCACATCAAGTAAAAATGGTAAATATCAGAGCTTTCGATTTGCAATAATTGCTGAAAGTGAAGACCAACTC
>CAZFNA010000056.1:0-12351 GCA_964520465.1 uncultured Pseudomonadales bacterium
CATAATAGCTTACTCGAATCGAATCTAGGATTGATGGATGAGCACGCCCTGTCCGTATTTTAGCAAATGCATGACCCAAAGCCTCTAATGACTTGTCCATCCGAGACTTAGCATCGAGTTTAATGTCATCAATCACGCGTCAGCTCCTTGTTCAATAAGAGTTCCTACATTCCCGCCACGAATGATAGAAACCAAAGCACCCTGTTTATTCATATTAAAGACACGTACCGGCATGCCGTGATCCCGCACCAGACAGATCGCAGTCAGATCCATGACACCCAATTGTTTAGCAAGCACAGTTTCATAATCTAACACTTCATACTTTACCGCATTTGGATTTTTTACAGGGTCTGAATCATACACTCCATCAACCTTCGTAGCTTTTAGTACCAAATCGCAGTCAACTTCAATAGCACGGAGACAAGCTGCAGAGTCTGTTGTGAAAAATGGGTTTCCGGTACCCGCTGCAAAAATCACCACATCGTTCTGATCTAAATAACGCATTGCCCGTCTGCGGTCATAATGATCAACCATTCCACTCATCGGAATCGCGCTCATCACATGTGATGCTATAGACGAACGCTCTAAAGCGTCCCGCATGGCAAGTGCATTCATTAAGGTTGCAAGCATTCCCATGTGGTCACCGGTGACTCGATCCAAACCAGCTTTATGCAACTCTGCACCACGAAATAAATTACCACCTCCGATAACCAATCCTACCTGCACTCCAATACCAACCAATTGACCAATTTCGAGTGCCATACGGTCAAGCACTTGAGGACTAATACCGAACCCATCGCCACCCGCAAGAGCTTCACCAGAAAGTTTTAACAAAATTCGCTTGTAGCGAACTGAACGCTCACCTTTTACCATATTGCCTCCAAAAAAAAGGCCGCGGAAGCGGCCTTTTTAAGATTTCGAATCAGTTGCCTCTGGCCTGAGCCATTACTTCTTCTGCAAAATCTACTTCCTCTTTCTCGATACCTTCACCCACCTCAAAGCGGACCATCCCCGTAATAGTGGCCCCGCCTGCTTCTACCAACTGCCCAACAGTCTGATCTGGGTTCTTTACAAATGGCTGCTCAACCAAACTTATTTCCGCCAAGTATTTGCGAATCCTACCCTCAATCATTTTCTCTATAATTTCAGCTGGCTTTCCAGAATTTTCCGCTTGGGCCGAAAAAATCTCTTTTTCTTTTTCGATAATAGTTGCATCCACATCATCTACATTTACGACCATAGGATTTACCGCTGCAATGTGCATTGCTATGTCCTTCGCAAGTTCAGCTGAACCACCGTCAAGCCCTACTAGCACACCTATCTTACTATTGGAATGCACATAAGCACCTACTACGGGAGCTGTCACTTTACCGACGCGGCGTACTGTAATATTCTCACCGATTTTTTGAACCAAAGCGGATCGAGAATTTTCTAGCTCTCCTTCCATTAGAGTAGAAACGTCAGTTGAATCTAGAGCTGCAGCTCTCTCCACAACTCGACTAGCGAATGCCAGAAAATTATCGTCTCTTGCTACGAAGTCGGTTTCCGAATTCACTTCCAGCAGTGTTCCCTGGCCCTCATGCATCGAATAACAAACCACACCATCTGCGGCGACTCGACTCGCTTTTTTTGCGGCTTTCATGCCAGACGACTTACGCAGATTCTCAATTGCCAAGTCCAAGTCGCCATCAGCTTCAACCAATGCTTTCTTGCAATCCATCATACCAAGACCTGTGCGTTCGCGCAGTTCCTTAACCATTCCAGCTGAAATTGTAGCCATGCCGAGTCCTCTTTAAGTCAAGTAATTAAGCGTCTTTGCCTTTGTCAGCCGCGCTAGATTCGCCAGCCATATCCGCTTGACGATCAACCTCAATTGGGGCGGAAGAGTCTGCAGCAGGGGTTTCTTCAGCAGTAAGCTGTACAGTAGCCTCGTCAGTAACCGGTTTAGACGGGGTTGATGTCGCGGCAGCGACTATTTTTTTTGTTTCAGCTAACTCTTCTAGTCCTAGATCTTGCGATCCCGGCGGGACTTGCTTATCCCCGAGATCTCCAGAATCTTTTGTGGACGCCTCTTTAGATACCTCGACATAGTCGCTCTTACCTAAGCTTTCAGCAGCACCCTCGATGCATGCATCTGCAATAGCTTGTGCGTAAAGCTCAATCGCTCTAATAGCATCGTCATTGCCAGGAATTACCAAGTCAACGCCATCGGGATCTGAATTCGTATCCACAATCCCTATGACAGGGATTCCTAACTTATTGGCCTCCAAAATCGCTATTTTTTCGTGATTTACATCTACAACAAAAATAGCATCTGGCAAACCTCCCATATCCTTAATCCCGCCAATTGAACGCTCTAACTTTTCAAGCTGCCGAGACAAATCAAGCGCTTCTTTTTTCGAAATTTTTTCAAGAGTACCGTCAGCCATCTTAGCTTCGAGCTCCCTTAATCGCTTGATCGACTGTCGAATTGTCTTCCAGTTAGTCAGCATTCCACCTAGCCAGCGATGGTTTACATAGGGCTGACCAGATCGTTCAGCCTGCTCTTTAACGATTTTTGATGCTGCCCTTTTGGTGCCAACAAATAAAACCTTATTTTTACTCTGTGTCATCCCACTAACAATAGAGACCGCTTTGTGAAGAGCAGGAACCGTCAGTTCTAGATCTAAAATATGTATTTTATTCCGCGCCCCAAAGATATAAGGAGCCATTTTTGGGTTCCAATACCGAGTCTGGTGACCGAAGTGAGCGCCTGCTTTCAGCAGTTCACGCATGCTAATATTAGCCATATCCAATTTCCTTGTAGGGGTTAATCCAAACAATACTGCCCGAGCCATGACCCTTTCTAGAGGCACCCCATGGCAGGTTAGCGGCAATAATGCGAGTTAGTGTTAAAGCGGCGCGGAGTATAACAAATTTCTTCTAGAATGCTACATCTGGCATACTACCGGCGTCATTTAAGGAGTCTCCGTGGACCATAGTATTAAAACCTTACAAGATATCGAAGGTATGCGCGTAGCTGGCAAGCTTGCCGCTGAGTGTTTACAAATGCTGGATGAGCATGTCAAGCCTGGCATATCAACAGGGGAGCTAGACCGAATTTGCCACAATTACATTGTAGATGTTCAAAAAGCTATTCCAGCGCCGCTGCACTATAAAGGCTTTCCAAAATCTATATGTACAAGCATCAACCATGTCGTATGTCATGGCATTCCAGATAATGACAAGCAATTAAGACGCGGGGATATCTTAAATATAGATGTAACTGTGATTAAAAATGGATACCACGGCGACACTAGCAAAATGTTTACTGTAGGTGAAGTGAAGCCGTTCGTGAACCGTCTAATACAGATCACGCAGGAATGTATGTACAAAGGAATTGAGTTAGTTAAACCTGGTGTACAACTCGGCGATATTGGCTCTGCCATTCAGACTCACGCAGAGCACAATTACTACTCAGTTGTTGAGGAGTTCTGTGGCCACGGCATTGGGAAAGTCTTTCACGAAGATCCACAAGTTCTTCATTACGGAGTACCAGGGTCAGGCCTCAAACTCAAGGAAGGCCTGACGTTTACCATCGAGCCAATGATCAACCAAGGAAAGCGCCATACTCGCATTCTGTCGGATGGATGGACTGCAGTCACGAAAGATCGAAAGCTATCAGCGCAATGGGAACATACGATTTTAGTTACTCCGACAGGTTATGAGATTCTGACCCATCGAGAGTGGGATGAAACGTTCCCAAGGAGTGGATGATGGAGTTAATGACAGGACCTCTATCAACTGAAATTGGGCGGCCATCTGACCTTTCGCCAGAGGGATTAAGGGCTTACCTGAAGTCGCAACATCAACTCTTATCTGATGCTTTTGACAGAGGCATCTTTATCGACTTCCTACTTGGTGCCCGAGCCATGGTAATGGATCGCTTACTTGACGCTCTATGGGTTAATGCTGGGTTAAGCCGAAACTCTTTAGGATTATTTGCTGTAGGTGGCTATGGCAGGGGCGAACTTCACCCTTATTCAGATATCGACATCCTTATACTTGGCGAACAATTCGATCTCGATCATTCCTTAAGTAAACTAACCGCATTTACTACAAGGCTTTGGGATCTCAATCTTGAAATCGGTCATTCAGTTCGTTCCTTTGAGGATTGTAAAGCGCTCGCATACGATGACATAACTATTGCAACTAGTTTAATCGAATGCCGCCCGATCGTAGCGAAACTAAACATGCTCAAGCGACTGGAATCGCTGGCCTTTGATGAGTCTGCTTGGACTACTAGGTCGTTCTATCAGGCGAAAGTAGCCGAACAAGTCCAACGGCATGCTAAACATGATAACGCAGACAATCGACTGGAGCCTGACATCAAAAATGCCCTTGGCGGGCTGCGCGATTTACACACTATTATTTGGGTTGTAAGAAAATATTACCGAACAACGCGGCTTATTACTTTGGTGGACAAACATCTCCTAACACAGAAAGAGTTTCGCTTACTAAACGAGGCAGAACTTTTTCTCAAGCGTGTGCGCTTTGCGCTACACCTCACTGGAGGGCGAGATCAGAATAGACTTATGTTCGACCTGCAAGCCAATGTAGCTGAATTAATGGGCTTTCATGCTAAAGACACCAAAGAGCGCATTGAATCGTTCATGAAGCAGGTTTACCGCATGACTCTTAGAATTGGTGAATTCAATGACATGCTATTGCAAAATTTTGAAGAAACAGTGATAGCAGATCCAAATACGTCTGCTATCAAAAAGATTAATAGCCGCTGGCAGATTCGCAACCATCATTTAGAGCTGATTCACCCTAATGGATTCGAGCGCCACCCAAGCGCGCTGCTCGAGGCTTTTGTTCTCCTTGCCCAGCATGCTGATCTCAAAGGGCTTAGGGCCTCCACTACAAGACAAATGTATACCGCTAGACATTTGATCGACCATGGCTTCCGAAATGATTTAGTTAATATTACCTATTTTATGGAGCTGTTGAGGTATCCACAAAAACTGCCAGAAATTCTTAGACGGATGCGCTACTACGGGATCTTAAGTCGCTATATCCCAGAATTTGGTTCCATCATGGGACTTATGCAGCATGATTTGTTCCATATTTATACAGTGGACGCGCATACATTACAGCTCATTCGAAATATTACTCAGTTTTACGAAGGTTCAATGATTGAGGGCTTCCCTTTGGTAGTAGAACTGGCTCAAAGATTGCCGAAGATCGAGCTTCTCTACCTCGCAGCTCTCTTCCACGATATTGCTAAAGGACGAGGCGGTGATCACTCGGAACTTGGCGCGCAGGATGCCTATAATTTCTGCAAACATCACCGTTTATCAGAATATGATTCCCGATTAGTCAGTTGGCTAGTTCACAATCATTTGTTAATGTCAATGACTGCCCAGCGAAAAGACATTTCCGACCCCGACGAACTTAAGACATTCGCAGAAGTTGTTGGTGACCAGCGACGGCTGGATTATTTGTTATGCTTAACAGTTGCTGACATTACTGCTACTAATCCAGAGCTTTGGACTAGCTGGCGGTCTGCATTGCTCCGTCAGCTCTACCACGGAACAACGGATTGTTTGACTCGAGGCTTGGAATCTCTTCCGGGCCGCATTGTATACATAGAAGAAACGCAATCTGATGCATTAGCGCTTGTACGAGCAACAATTCGAAGACGAGCAGAAGCATTTTGGGATCAATGGTCGCAAGAGTATTTTGTCAGCCATTCGTCAGATGAGTTGGCATGGCACCTAGAAACATTAATTGATGTTCGAAATAACGAGACAGTCATAGCCATCGCAGGAGATCAAGCCAATCCTGATCTTGGATCCACTCAAGTCTTAGTATCAACACCAAATCGAGCGCACTTATTCGCTGATTTGACAGCTTGTTTCGCAGACTTAGGTCTATCTGTATTAGATGCAAAACTACACACCAGTAATGCAGGGCGTTCGATCGATATTTTCATCGTGCAAAAAGATGCAACTTGTCAGCCAGTGACAAAGGCTGGAGAAAAAGAACGCCTCTTGCGAGGGCTAGAGGAGGCTGCTCTTGGCAATTATGTTGAGCAAGCAGGAACCCGTCGAACCCCTCGTGCTCACAAATATTTCAATGCGCCAGCAGCCGTAATCATTCGGCCAGACCTCGAAGGTAAACGAACTTTAATCGAACTCGTTGCACCTGATCGTGCTGGGTTACTGACGGCAGTTGGGCGTGTTTTCGATGAATTTTTCCTAGACCTCTCCACAGCTAAAATTGCGACACTGGGAGAGCGCGTAGAAGACGTTTTCTATGTAACCGATAGGCAAGGCGATAATTTACATGACCAGCAATTTATCGACCGATTAAAAAACCGTCTTGTTCAAGAACTCAATTTACTCAGCGGAGCTCTTACTAGATGCTGAATCCTGATCTAAACCAATTACACCCTTATCCGTTTGAGCAACTTAATCAATTGCTAAAGGGCATAAATCCTCCGGCTGATCTTCAACCAATCTCACTGTCAATTGGCGAGCCACAGCATGCAATGCCCCAAGTTGTATTGGATGCATTGTCGCGACACATCGGCTTGATCGCCAAGTACCCGACCACCAAAGGGACTGAAGAACTGCGGCTTGCTATCGCAACTTGGCTGAATCAGCGATTTTCACTCAACAGCTCCCCGATTAATCCTGACACACAAGTGATTCCGGTCAACGGCAGCCGCGAGGCCATTTTTGCAGCGGTTCAAGCAATCGCCAGCCGCTCCATGAATGGGCTAGTGATAATGCCTAACCCTTTCTATCAAATATATGAGGGTGCAGCATTTATGGCAGGACTTAAGCCGCATTACTTACCTATTGATAAATCAGGGCAACCTAACTACCACTCTGTTCCAAATGAAGTCTGGGCTAGTTGTCAATTTTGCTTTATCTGTTCGCCCGGCAACCCTAGCGGTCAGACAATCGATCTCAGCACTTTCGCTTATTTGATAGAAAAAGCACATCAGTTCGATTTCTGGTTAGCCTCCGATGAATGCTATTCCGAAATCTACCGGGACGAGCCGCCCCCGGGACTGCTTGAAGCCTGTATTCACGCGGGCTATGATGACTATAGCCGTTGTTTAGTGTTTCATAGCTTGTCTAAACGATCAAATCTACCCGGCCTTCGCTCAGGATTCGTCGCAGGTGACAGAAGCTTTATAGTGCCATTTTTAAGATATCGCACATACCATGGCTGTTCGATGTCAATTGCCGTGCAAAAAGCCTCAGCAATCGCCTGGTCTGATGAAAGTCATGTAACAGCGAATCGAGCGCTTTATAAAAGTAAGTTTGAAGTGGCAATCGAGATTTTGGGTAACCAGTTACAAATAAGTGATCCAGGCGCTGGTTTTTACCTTTGGGCTAAGATAAATGGAAGCTGTGCTATCTTTAGTCGAAACTTATACGAATCAACTGGGGTAGCTGTACTTCCGGGCCAATACTTAGGACGCACAGTCCGTGGAAAAAATCCGGGTGCAGGGTTCGTTCGAATGGCATTAGTAGCCGAACCTGAAACCTGCAAAGAGGCGTTGCAACGGGTGAGCAATTTTATCTCGAGGTAATTGATGGCACTTATAATTTACGGCATAAATAACTGCGATTCGATGAAAAAAGCGTTTCATTGGTTAAACGATAACCGCATCGTATACAGCTTCGTGGATTTTACAAAAGAACCACCAAAGGAAACGCAGATTTTATCTTGGCTGAGCAGCGTTGGCGATTCTTTAGTGAATAAAAGAGGAAAAAGTTTCCACCAGTTATCAGATGCTGTGAAAGAATCGTTTAGCGGTCAAACGCTCATTAATGCAATTATGACGAAGCCAACATTGATCAAACGTCCACTTTTAGTAAACGGTATGACTATGACCGTTGGCTTCGATTCAAACCGCTGGACTAAGACTCCAAATTTACTGACTAATTAAGGAACTCCCCCATGGAATGCTTTGCATTTGGACTCGGTGTTGGACACCAAAATTCAGAAGATCAGTGGCTTGACACTTACTTTCCGAAGGCCCTTTGCCGGCCCGACCCCGCAGTGGTCTCAATCATTCGCGAGGTATTCGAATGGGATGGTTTAAATATAACTCGTCAAATTAATACCGACGATTTGGATGACTTTCTGGAGGCACTGGAAGAAAGTAGTGATGGTGATGCAGAAGGATTATTACGCGCATTGACACCACTTGCGGGCACAGACCAACCCTTGGTGATCAGCGTGCTTGGAACCAATGAGAAACCAGCCTCTATCCCTGAGGTATATTTAAAACTTTCGTTGATTTCGATGCGGAAAATTCAACCTCATGGAACTAATCTTGAAGGTATCTTTACTCTTCTACCAAACGTAGCCTGGACAAGTAAAGGACCTATTGATGTCAAGCATTTGGCACACGAGCAAACACGAGCACGTGCTTATGGCGAAGTTCTTACTGTCCATTCAGTCGATAAATTTCCAAGGATGGCTGACTATGTTGTTCCTCATGGCGTTAGAATTGGAGATGCATCACGGATTCGACTTGGGGCTCATCTTGGCGAGGGAACGACTGTCATGCATGAAGGTTTCGTCAATTTTAATGCGGGAACTCTCGGTGTCTCTATGGTGGAAGGACGGATATCTGCTGGCGTTGTCGTTGGTGATGGCTCTGATCTTGGGGGTGGAGCGTCTACAATGGGAACACTTTCAGGTGGAGGAAATATTGTAATTTCCGTTGGAGAACAGTGTCTTTTGGGAGCAAACGCTGGCCTCGGAATTCCTCTGGGCGATCGCTGCACAGTGGAATCTGGGCTCTACATGACCGCTGGCTTAAAAGTCAAATTACTGGACAAAAATGGTCAAATAGTCAGCACCGTAAAGGCACGCGATTTAGCGGGCCAGGATGACCTCTTATTCCGCAGGAATTCAATCACAGGTGAAATAGAGTGCTTGGCCAACAAGTCTGCTGTTGCCCTCAACTCAGAATTACACGCAAATAACTAAGGACTGATATGAACTGCAAGGTTCTTGAGCTGGCAGCAGAGTTGATAGGACGTGAATCAATCACTCCTAAGGACTCAGGCTGCCTGACAGTAATTGGATCACGGCTTGAGACTCTTGGATTCACTCTTGAACGCTTTGACCGTAACGGGGTATCCAATCTCTGGGCAACGTTTGGGACTAACGGACCTATGGTCTGTTTTGCTGGTCACACCGACGTTGTCCCAGTCGGTAACATCGACGATTGGTCATCTCCTCCATTTATTCCGACTTTGACCGATGACGGCATGCTCAGAGGACGAGGCGCTGCAGATATGAAAGGCTCACTCGCTGCGATGGTTGTGGCCTGTGAGGAGGTGATAAAGGCAGACGCCACTCCCAATGGACGAATCAGTTTTCTTTTGACCAGTGATGAAGAAGGGCCAGCCACAGATGGAACAGTCGCTGTTGTTGAATTGTTGAAGGATCGCCAAAAAAAAGGAGGAGAGCTTGAGATAAATTATTGCATCGTGGGAGAACCAAGCTCAAAAGACCAACTGGGCGATATGGTTCGTGTTGGCCGCCGAGGCTCTCTGAACGCACTGATCACAATTCGAGGGATCCAAGGTCACGTAGCTTACCCAGAGCTTGTTGACAATCCAATCCATCACATCGCTCGATTAACTAATCGACTCGCTACAGCAAATTGGGATGGCGAGATCAACTCTTCATTTCCGCCCACCAGCTTTCAGACTTCCAATATCGAAGCTGGAACAGGAGTAACGAATGTTGTTCCAGCCACTGCTAAAATGCTTTGTAACTGGCGCTTTTCAACGTCCACCTCTGCAAAAACGATAAAATTGAATACACAAACCATCATTGAGTCACTTGGCATCGAAGCGTCAATCGAATGGAACTTATCAGGCGAACCTTTTTTAACGACACATAGCACTTTAACTCAGGCTACCGCTAAAGTGATTCGAGAGCAGACAGGCCTTGAACCCAATCTCTCCACTGGGGGAGGCACATCCGACGGCCGATTTATCGCCCAACTTGGATGCGAACTGATTGAACTCGGCCCCATTAATCGATCAATTCACCAAGTAGATGAAGAAGTTAAAATTACTGACCTTCCTCGCTTAAAAAATCTGTACAAGGGGCTGCTGATCGAATTGATCGGCTGAATCATTCAACCAAATCAACGTCTTCAGCTTGGGGACCTTTTCCAGACTGCCCAAGAACGTAACTCACCGTCGCCCCATCGCGCAATAAATAGCGATTTCGTCCTCGAATCGATCGGTAATGTACAAATACATCTTCACCATCATCACGGGTGATGAACCCAAATCCTTTAGTAGCATTAAACCATTTGACGGTCCCTTCTTCTCTTGGTCCAGAAGGAATACTCTCACCCTCATATTCAAATTCCTCAAAATTTCGGCTAGCAATGATTTTACTCAGCGTGTTGTGGACATATAGCAAGCAAGAAATCAAGATCGCAAACACTAACCCTGCCTCAAGCACCATATCCTTTAGAATATCCTTTAGAGGTTCCATACCAAAATACGATATCAAAAATAATATAATTACCGAGCCTAAAACGGATAAAATAAGTGACAAGAACAGTTGGCGGATTGAATGACGCATGAGAAACTCCAATAACAATGTTAAACACTTTGGTATGGCCTCGCGGAGCACTTTACAAGACGATGAGCAAAGACTCGACCATGTTTGAGCTAGAAATGCGTATTGCATTTATTGAGGATCAGTGCGATTCCCTAAATCGTGAGATCAGTATATTGTATCGCGATAATAATAGACTGAATAAAGAACTTCTTACTTTGGCTAAATTAATCCGACCACTTATCCAACAAGAATCTCACCTCGACGCCAGCAGTGACGCAGAGCCACCGCCACATTATTAGGAAGTGCCATGCCAAATCATCTGCATGATTGGATTCAAACTTATCCAGATTTTCCCCAAAAAGGGATCTTATTTTATGACATCTCCCCGATCATCGAATATTCAGACAGACTTCGTCAAGTATGTGAGCTTATTTGCGATAGGATTGCCGACTGGCAGCCGGACGTAATAGTTGGAATAGATTCGCGCGGATTTCTCTTTGCAACTCCGGTTGCACTCATGTCAGATTTAGGCGTAGTCATGGTCCGCAAAAAAGGAAAGTTGCCTGGCAATTTGCTGGAAAAGTCCTATTCGCTCGAATACGGCCAATCTAGTTTGGCTGTTCAGAGTGAACGGGATTTGAATAAGAAGCGTGTGGTATTAATTGATGATTTGCTAGCCACAGGAGGTACTCTCAGCGCAACCGAAACTCTAATCAATACGGCGGGAGCTCAGGTTGTCGGAATAGTTGTCCTGGTTGAACTGACGCTTTTAAAAGGCCGTAGCAAGTGCGCCGCACCGATACGGAGCCTGCAGACATATGACAAATAGGATGAAAAAGACAAGCGCAAATACGCTAATCGTCGTGGCTCTAGAAGATGAGCTGCCATCTCATCTTGTGTCAGGATGGAAAGTTTTATATACCGGCGTGGGTAAAGTCAATGCGGCCATTGCCGTAACCGAAGCCGTTCTTTCAGGCCAACAACAATATTTGATCAACTACGGAACTGCCGGCGCATTAAATTCCTCTATTACTGGACTAAATCGGGTCAATCATATTGTGCAGCGGGATATGGATGTCAGGCCATTAGGTTTTGAACTAGGTCATACTCCTTTTGACTCCGTAGGACATATCGACCTTGGAGGACCAGGAGTTTCACTGAGTACTGGAGATCATTTTGTTACCAATCCACCTGAGTTACCAACCGACATTGTTGATATGGAAGCTTATGCAATCGCGAAAGTCGCCAGGGTATTTAATATAAATTTTGAGTGCTGGAAATATGTCTCAGACAAGGCAGACGAAGATGCCGCTGCCAACTGGCAAGAAAGCGTCACCAAAGGCGCTATAGATTTTTTGCAAACAGTAATCAAGCCTCTCCAATATTAGGCTTTTTATTTTTAGCCATTTCAAGCTCACGTTGCATGGTTTTAAAATGAGAGCGATCTTTACGAGCCTTCTGTTGCCGTTTTTTTAGTAACTGCGCATCCACACCGACATGCTTTTCATCGCGCCCATCCGCTAATTCAATCTGATGCTGGCGCATCCGAAATCTGTCTTTCCGTGCGTCCGAATGTTCATCTACACAGAGGTGGCACTGCACACCCTCTATAAATTCAACACGCCTCTTCGCATCCTCAGTAATCGGACGACGACATGCATGGCATTGATCAAAGTTACCGGGCTCGAGTTTGTGGTTAACCGTTACACGATTATCAAAAACAAAACACTCCCCTTCCCAGACAGT
>CAZFNA010000057.1:0-12243 GCA_964520465.1 uncultured Pseudomonadales bacterium
GCGACGGTGAACCTCATCAAGAGTGGTGATAAAGCGTCTAAGAAGTCAGCGGTATTAGATTTAGCCAAAGGCGGCGGTGTTGCGGGGTTAGCGACTGCGCTGACGCCGGGCGAGTTGACGACCTTGGTCTCTGATTTTGCGGGTGATGCAGCGTTTTGGGCTGAGTTAGGAATCGCAGATCCTAGTATTCCGGCAGTTCCCGCTGCTTTATTACCGGCAACTGGAGCAGCAATAGCAGACGAAACAGCAAGTGCTAGTGACGATAATGCTGCAACAACAACCAACAGCACTGACGCCGTAAGCGTAGAAGTTGTTGGCTTAAAAGTAGAAGTTGACAGCGCAATAGTGTAATCGATAGAAACGAAGGATCTGGTACCGTGTAGCGGTACTAGATCTAGCGTTTATCAAAGGCAATGCACCCAAGTACTAAATATCGCCCCGAGATAGATGGCCTGAGAGCGTTAGCCGTTTCTCTGGTTGTTGTCTACCACGCTAATTTTATTTTTCAGGGCTCTAATCTTGTCTCGTTTGGTTTTCTTGGCGTAGATGTATTTTTCGTGATCAGCGGTTACTTGATCGCATCAATCATTGTGTCAAGCAGTCAGAATTCAGGCCGATTTCAGTTCCTAAGATTCTTTGACCGTCGAGCTAGGCGTCTTGTCCCGGTTTTGCTTGTAGTCTCCGTATTCACATTGATCGTCTCGTACGCACTCCTCTTGCCCACCGATTTGCAGAGTGTCTCTGAAAGCATCGAGGCATCTCTAGCGTTTAGTTCTAATCTACTGTTCCGGAATAATCAGGTCTTTTATGGTGGTCCTGAGGCGCTAGATATACCGTTTCTGCATACTTGGAGCTTGGCTATTGAGGGCCAGTTTTATGTAGTCTTCGCCTGTATAGCCGCTGTATTAGCAAGTCGTTTTTACCTTTTATTTAGCTGCGTGGTTCTTGTCTGCGTGTGCAGTATCGGGCTACTTTTTTTCTTTGATAGTGCTGACACACAGCGCTCATTTTATTCATTAGATACACGTATCTGGGAACCTTTTGTCGGTACCTTACCGGTAATTATGGCCCGAGTGTTCGACCTAAAATTGACAAGCCGGACGACTACAGCCCTAAGTGGTCTAGGCTTAATCCTGCTGATCCTGGCATTCGCTCTTGTCGGCGACCAAACAAAGCACCCGGGTTCAATAACACTGCTAGCCGTTGTTGGCACAAGCTGTTGTCTCGTGGGATTTGAGCGTAATAGTCTCTTCACGAGATTTTTTAGTTTCCAACCATTGGTCTGGCTAGGGCTCATTAGCTACGGCCTATATCTCTGGCACTACCCGATTCTCAGCTTTTCGCATCTTATATTCGGAGAAATGACTCCAACAATAAAGATCCTCGCCATTTTGGTATCCGTCGTCTTAAGCGTGTTGACATATTTTTATGTCGAAAAACCCTTTCGTAATGGAGCACGCTATTCATTTCGCCAATTCTCCGTTTGTGTGCTCTTTATTGCAGCGGGAATACTGGCGGTCAGCGAGTTTATAAAGACTACAAACGGCGCGCCATTTCGCTTATCAGCTGGCCTCAGGGACGTTGTAGTTGGAGAGAAAATTTGGAATCAACTCAGCCAAAATGGGGCCCCTTGCTTTAGTCGGACCGATAATTTCTGCACATTCCCCGGACCCCCAGGATCGACAACCGTGATAGCTCTTGGGGATAGTCACTTTGCCGCTCTGTCCCCTGATTTATACTCCCGCATTAAAGATCGCTACTCTTATATCGACGCCAATTATGGTGGGTGCCCATTTCTGTTGGGCATGAACCTGATGGATGAAAATGGTGCCCAAAGTGAGCACTGCTCCAGCGACTTTCAGAATAAACGTAAGGCCCTTCTGGAGGGTGACCCCAAAATTATACTCATGGGGGGGCGCTACCAATTGTACTTCTCAGAAACATTCTTTAACAACGGTGTAGGTGGCATTGAGAACGGTGCGAGGCGTTGGAAAAATTTTGTGTCATTAAAAGAGAGTTCGTTGGCGGCTCACCTGCGTGAGACCATTCAGCATGTTTTAGACTTGGGTCACTACCTAGTCTTCGTAAATTCAATCCCTGAGGCCGGGTGGGATGTACCGCAAAAACTTCACCTCGAATCCGTTAAGAAGAAACTTGGTATCGAGGGTGATACTGACAATAGGCTCTCGACCGACATGACTAAGTATTTGGATCGAGCCAACCCGGCTATGCAAGTTGTTGCTGGAATTGCACACCCGAGACTATTAACAGTGAACCCGGCTAACCTGCTGTGCGATCGGGAGACCCAGAAATGTTTTGTCGACAGTGATGGGCAGATATTTTACGTGGATCATGATCATATGAGCCAATATGGCGCTAAACTAATTAATGACCTAATCCTTGACTCGTTTCCACAGTAAACTAGCATATAATCTCGGCGCCAAAGTGATTCATGCCCTTGGGTATTGTTAACATGAAAATTGCGTAGCCATGTAACAATATTCAAAGTTGGCGAGTGTGGTATGAAAGCCACTGTTTAACTGTTGGGAATTAATCGCTTTGAACGCTAAAGAATAACTGGAACGATATGGCAACAACTTCATTAGTTATTCATTTGACCAAGCGACTTGTATCGGAACGATACAAGGGCACGCTTGCTGGATGGTGCTGGATCGTCGCTTACCCATTAGCCATGGTATCGGTCTACACATTTGTTTTTGGGTCGTTGCTTAGAGCTAAGTGGGCGGTTTCAAGCGGCGAGAGTGTGGGGCTTCCATTTTCTATTAATGTGTTTGCTGGACTTATTGTATTTCTTTTTGTAGCCGACGTTGTGGCGCGGGCGCCAACATCTATTTCCAGCCAGCCTAGCTTTGTCAAAAAAATTCGTTTTCCACTTTTTATTATCGGTATCGCGGACGTGTTAGCGGCGTTTTTGCACGCCATCGTATCTGTTCTTGTTCTTATAGCTGTCGCCACCTACCTCGGCGTGTCTCTCCAGTGGACTATGCTAATGGTCCCGCTGATATTGTTATCTATTGCTCCGGCCTTGCTCGGCGTTCACTGGATGATTGGTGCCGTTTCAGTTTATCTTCGCGATACTGAGCAGTTAATCCCCCCCTCGTTAACTCTTCTGCTGTTTCTTTCGCCTGTATTCTATGACTTGTCGTCAGTTACTGACCAGCTGAGGCATGTTGCAGTACTTAACCCGCTCACAAGTTGGATTGAGGGGATCAGGTCTTCACTCCAGGGGCTTATTGGTTTTGATGAAATATTCACACTTTCTATTTGGGCGGGCATTTCATTATGCGTTTGCGCTCTGGGTCTTCGGTGTTTCCAATTAATAAAGCCAGGGTTCGCGGATGTCTTGTGATTATGTCCTTGAGGCGCGCTCGCTTACTAAAGCTTACCAGCTATTCAAGCATCCAAGAGATCGTTTATTTAGTCTTATTCCAGGCCTCAAACGCTTAGTTAAACCTCCTGGGCTTCTTACTGCCTTGGGTGATTTGACCTTCTCGCTTGCGCCCGGAGAAGTCGTGGGTATTGTGGGCAGGAATGGCGCTGGAAAGTCGACTTTTTTGCAGCTGGCGGCTGGTATTCTGTATCCAACTAGCGGAGATGTGAAAGTGAAAGGGCGCGTTGCAGCTTTACTCGAGCTCGGCGCTGGCTTTGATAATCGATTCTCTGGTCGTGAGAATATTTTTTTAAATGGGACTTTGCTTGGGCTTTCGCAAGAAGAAATAAAGCTTAGTCTTGAAGATATTATTCAATTTTCTGGCTTGAAAGATCAGATTGATCAGCCTATCTCGACCTACTCCAGCGGCATGGTAGTAAGGCTTGCGTTTTCGGTGGCTACATCTTTTAGGCCAGACCTGTTGATCATTGATGAAGCACTTTCAGTCGGCGACGGCGCGTTTGCGAAGAAGTCATTCGATCGGATTATGTGGATGAGGGAGCAGGGAGTTTCGATACTTTTTTGCTCGCACGCCACTTATCATGTTGACGCTATATGCGATCGAGTGCTGTGGCTGGAAAATGGACAATCGAAGATGCTTGGGGATACCGCAGATGTTCTGGAGCTTTATAATCGTAGCCTCTTTGATTCTTCTGAAGAGGCCCACGATGACGATAGCCGCGAAAAGCAATCTGAATCCGCCCAAATAATATCGATCGAAGTTTCTATAGGACAGCAGCAGGTATCGAAGGAAGTGATTCCGATTGTAAAAAGCTTAGATTCTTCATTAACCATAAGCATTTCGGGCTGGATTAATAGTGAATTAGAGGCTCCGAATATCGGCGTAGTGATTAACGATGTGGAAGGTCGAAACATAACAAGTTGTGGCACAAATGTTGATGGGATGGATGTCTCGGTAAATAAAGGCGGTGACTTTCGGATTGACTGTAATTTACCCAACTGCCCGTTACTTCGTGGAATCTACGAACTCCATGTATTTTTACTTTGTGAGAGGGGGGTATATATTTATGACTCCCGGTTAGCGCTTAAATTTAAAGTTACGCAAGAACATGAGTCGCTTGGGGTATTCAGGATTCCACACACATGGAGTGTGCGCTGAGTTGGTTTTCTCAATTAGTTTCAAGTATTTTTTACCTATGAGTGCAAGGTCACCGGCAATCTTGGGCTGCTGGCTTTCGATTGTGCGGGGGTTAGTGTCTTATTGGTCTGATTCAGATTGGCGAACAATACTTCACAAAGACACGACGTTAAAAGACCGTCTCTTTGAAAGCTATCAGTTAATTTCAAATAGTTCAGATGTGTCGGGCTTAGTTCGTGCTCGGTACATCGCCCAGGCGAAAGAAGAGCGGTTATCCGAACAAATTGGGATTTATGGGGTCAAGAAAGTTATTAGTCGTATCGAGATGGAGGGTATTGACCAAATAATTCAAGGCACCGAGAAAGGGACTATTTTTGCTACCATACACTTTGCGGAAAGTACGATTGGTTCCTGTTTTCTTGAGCAAATTGCGAACAGCGTCTTGGTTATGAAAGGTGATTTTGTTGAATCTGATGCAGTTCCGGCCTGGTTTTCTCGGCATTACAAAAACAAATATCGGGCTATGAATGAGCAACTGGCTGCAGGTGAGTGTCTTCCTGTAGAGGCTGGCTTATTACCATTTGCTCGTCATTTGAGCACCGGAGGCGCTATTGCTCTAACAGTGGATATCCCCGGAGACACAGAGACAGGTGTGCTGGAAAATTTTATGGGGTGCGACCAGCTATTTGCAGGAGCCATGCGCCGTTTGCAAAAGATGACACACAGCCAGGTGATACCCTACGTGGCACAGCTTGACGGATCTGTTTTGAAGTTTCAATTTGGGCCGAAAAATGAGCCTTATCCATTTTTTGAAAAGGTTATAAAGAAACAGCCGCACAATTGGTGGGCCGCTGATTTATTACCATTATCAATAGACCAGGGTAGAAAATATATCGAGATGAGCGTTACGGGTACAAATCAAAGTGGTGGATAAATCGAATTGGATTGAAGCCGTAATACAGGATGAAGTGGTCTCAACGTACGTGACTGCTCCAGCCCCTTGGGCTGGACATATTCCTTTTGCAACGTGGTTTGTTCAGACCATTAAACCTCGGGTCTATGTGGAATTGGGGGCGTACTCTGGTGTCTCATATTTTTCTATCGGCGAGGCACTTTATCGATCCGGCAGCATGTGTGAAATGCACGCTGTCGATACCTGGGCGGGAGACGAGCACGCAGGTTTTTATGGCAAGGGAATATTCGAAAAATTTGTCGAGAAAAATCTAAAGTTTGAAGCTTTTTCGACAGCCCACCGTAAGACTTTTGACGAGGCGGCTCAAGATCTGAAGCTCAACAATATTGACCTGCTACACATTGACGGCCTTCATACCTACGACGCCGTGAAACATGATTTTTACACCTGGAAAGATAAATTAACGGACGATGCTATCGTCATGTTCCATGATACAAACGTTGATCATCCAGATTTTGGGGTCAATAAATTGTTTGCTGAGCTGATTAAATCTGAAACTTATCAAGGCTTCTCGTTTGACCACAGCAATGGTTTAGGAGTTCTATTCGTTTCTGAAGCTTCCGTTCAGCGATTGGCCCATAGTGGATTTGATTTTTCGAACAAAGCAGATTTAGGCAACGCTAAATCACTCTTTTCTAAAACTGGTCGGCAGTTTGAGATTTTATCTGAGAACATGGAGTTACGTAATGAAATTTCAGATTTCACTCAGCAACTAGCAAACCATGAGTCGCTGATCACCTCGCTGTCTCAGGTCGAAGTCTTGCGAGATCGATTGAGTGATGAGATTGAAGCGATGAGTGAGCGACAAGCGGCCGGGGAGCAACAAATTTCCAAGCTATCAAAAAATAATCAGTTCCTTGAGACAGAAATGCAAAGGCAGAGTCTATTGATTGAGGAATTGTTGAAAGACCAATCTTTTACAATACTACTTAAGGTTAGCGCGATCAGATTGGAGGGTAGCGCGGTCAGATTGTTGAGAAAGTATTGGGAATTTGTATCCCTCGTTTTAGCCCGATTATCGAATGCATCACGATATGTTTTGCGAGGGGACTTTGCTGGATTAGCGAGAAGATTTAAGTATTTTTTTTTTAAACCAAAGGAACTCGAGCCACTGGGAGAAGTCCGTACTATTGGCATCCTTTCTGTTCCGCATACGCTCACGCTAGCCGACACACTCGCTCACTCACTGAGTAATGCTGAGTTTAAGACGTTCGTCATCACAGAATTCAACGATCAAGCGGCTGATTTATGGTTCGTACTTGGAGCCCAGGCTCACAAGTCATTACCAAGAGAAGACCGTAGGATATTAATTCAGTTGGAGCAGACATCGACGTCACGCTGGTTCACGAGGCGTTACATTTCTGCTCTGCAAAATTCGGTTGCTGTAATCGACTTTAGCGAGCTGAACCTGCCCGTTCTTGCTCAGTATGGACTTTATTATCCCCATCTGTTTTTAGTTGAATTGGGGGCATGTCCCAATTTAAGGAGCAAACCTGAAAAAAAGATAGATGTTCTATTTTATGGGGACGCAAGCTGTGCCCATCGAAAAAAATACCTTAAGCGATTATCCGAAGAATTTAACGTTCGCGTAGAGTCTGACTTGTTTGGCGCTCCAATGCAGGATTTGATCGCCGCCGCGAAGGTTGTTGTCAATATCCACTATTACTCAGACGCGTGCCTTGAGACCACCAGAATCTATGAGTGCCTGTCACTAGGAACCCCAGTAGTTTCAGAATCGACAAGAGACTGTGATCATTACAGCGACTTAATTGGAGCCGTAACGTTCGCTCCAGCTGGCGACGTAGACGCAATGGTTGACGCGGTCAGGCATCTACTCGACCAGGAGCCATCTAAAAAGATTGATGATCTTATTGCCACTTCTGTGGGCAAGAGCTTCGAGCGTTTTCAAAAAGGTATTTTCAGGACGCTACTTGGCGTGGGTGTTCGAGGAGACAAAGTTTGGCCGCACTTATTACCTGATATGGCTTCCAGCAATCCAATAGTGATTAGTTTGCCCGAGACACACGAGAGAAGGGAAAGGGCGCTAACCTATTTCCCAAAGGATTTTGAATTCTGGAGCGGGCTTCGAGCACCATCTGGCTGGAGGGGCTGCGGGCTGAGTTACAAGGCTATTTCATCATCTGCGAAAAAACATACAAATGTGTGGGTCTTCGAGGATGATGCCGTGCTGCCTGATCAGTCGAAAGAATTTCTAGACAAAGTAAACCGTTTTTTGGATCTGCAAGCGGGTAATTGGGACGTTTTTTGTGGATTAATCAGTCGACTTTCCGACGAAGTTCGTATTATCGATGTCAAAGACTATGAAGGCGTTCGATTTGTTTTCCTGGATCAAATGATGTCGATGGTTGCAAATGCCTATAGCCCTCGGGCACTTGAACTACTGAGTGACTGGGATCCATTGGTGGGGAGTGAGGAGACAAATACCATCGACGTTTATTTGAATGCTCAGGGCGTAAAGACGGTGACCACTATCCCGATGTTTTTCGATCATTACGAAGACCAAGTTTCCTCTATCTGGGGCTTTAAAAATATTGAATATACGCCTTACATCAAGGCGAGCCAGGAGCTTCTGGAGAAAAAAGTGCTGGAGTATTTGGACGCCGATGTGAGTGCAACAAAGTGACTGAAAAACTGAGCCCAATAATTTGCGAGAGTGTCTCAGTTCAGTATGACCTAGAGGAAGATCGATTAATCCTGACGCTTCATACTGCAGATGGCTCTTTTCTTGCCCATGTCACGAGTAGATTCGCCAGGGTGTTCATTCAAACACTTTTCAAAAGTGACGGTTTGGTCACATACTGTGAATCAACTGAATGGCCTGATTTTGTCCTTGAGAGTCACAGCAGTCCAAGCGCGAAAAGTGAAGAAGCTAAAACGCTTACATCGACCGCAACAGGACAAGAGTTGAAAGCTGAGTTGTTGACGACGTTCGATATTACTTTTCATGCTGAAGCAACGGTGCTTGAGATGAGAATTAGCGGAGTTGCACTAACGCTCTCATTGGCCCAAAAAGATGTGCATAATTTATTGCTAATAGTATGTCGAAAAATATATGAGGCAGAGTGGAATTACCATTACTGGCCTGCGTGGCTGAAGATGCAGGTGGAGCAGTCTACAGGTTCCAAAATAGTTCATTGACAGCTTGTGTCTGTCGATACAACAAACTTTAAAATCAGTTATCATCTGATTTAATTGATTATTTGGTGAACAGTTATCGGGCACTGAAGCTGCGGATCAGGGATAAATATTATGGCCAAAACCTCACTGCAACTATTTGGCACCACAAGTAAAACTAGCGATGATATTTGGTCGCCGTCACTGTATGAATACGGGATCAATTTAAATAATTTTGATTCACTCGTTTTTGATACCCGAAAAGACGTGATTGACTTGGGGAGGCGAAATTTAATTCTCGAGGGAGAACATACGCCCAGCAGTATCAATACCCTCAATGTCACCGGAACACTCATTGGGAGAGATAATTACAGTGAACGTTTCGATCTGTGGAGAGGCAGTAATGTCACGATATACGGAGGCGAGGGGCAGGACAATATAGAGCTTGGGAATTTTAGGCAGTTCAACGACGGCTCAGACAAGGCCTTAATTTCGGTTTTCATCGCTGATTTTGCGGTAGAAGATGTGATCGTATTAGGCTGGGACAGCGGCTACGAAAAGAAGAGTGCAGATTTTGTTTTCGAAATCGTAAATACCACGACGAGAACTTTTGATTCCGAAAAAAATCGTACGACTCTTAAATTTAAGCACGGCGAAGATGACACCTATGCCCTCGTGACCGTGCCTGGCAATTACCAAGTTGACTATGTTGACCATCCTGGGACCAGGCCGCAGGTTCGACTTAAGTTAGCTGACGGGGCGGCTACCCCTGAAGTCCCTACTGCCCCTACGACGCCTACCGCACCCACGACACCCACGACACCCACGACACCTGCGACACCTGCGACACCTGCGACACCAGTCTATGTACCTACAGGGACCGAGATTGGATCTGAAAACAATGATCAACTGATCGGGACGTCTGGAGTAGACGAAATAGAAGCTTTAGGGGGAAATGATTTTATAATTGGGACCGAAGGTGACGATGTGATTCGAGGCGGCTTGGGTCGAGACGTGGTTCAATATGCGCAATTAACTTCAGCCGATGTGACGTTCTCTAAGGCTAATTCTGTTGTCACAGTCAAATCAGAACAGTACGGGACGGATACGCTAACGGACGTTGAACGAGTACAGCTCAATGACAGGTGGTACGCCCTGGATACGTCTGGCAATGCGGGTGACGCGGCAAAGATAATTGTGGCGGCGTTTGGGCGAGATCTTTTGCCTGATTATTTTAGTGTCGGACTTGCTTTAGCCGACTCTGGTCAGAACCTAGAGCAGCTGTCGACCGTGATACTGAACTCTGGTTTAGTTCCACAAGGCAACTCAGAATTTTTGACAAAGATATGGGAAAATTTGCTTGATCGTAAGCCCAACCCGCTTGAGGAGGCGGTCTATCTCGGCTATTTAAATGATGGGCTGTATTCTCAGGGTGAGCTGTTGGCGATAGGGGCGAATACAAGCTACGCGGAGTCGTTTATGCTTGGGTTTGCCAAAGATTATGTGGGCTTGCCCTACAATCCTGGATTGGCTTAAGGTGACTAGGGACAATTGATTGATGCGTCTTACCAATGGTATTATTTTTGAACAAATAAATTGTTAGTTATAGTAGCTAGCAAGTTTCAATTGAATAGGAATTAGAAAATGGTTGTAATCGGTACTGGAAATGACGACGTTCTCACTGGAAGCGCATCTGCAGATGATATAAATGGCGGGGCTGGAAATGACCGTATCACTGGGAATGGCGGGAACGACGTGATACGTGGCGGCGACGGGTTTGATAACGCAGTCTTTAATGACGTCTTCGCAAATTACACCATCAAAGCAGTGTCTGCGGGGAAAACGCAGTCGGATGAGTACTATACGATAACCCATCAAGGCGCCAGTGCTGGTAAGTTAGGATCTGATGGTCAAGATACGGTGTATCTTGACGTTGAATTTTTTGACTTTGCAGATCGTAAGTCGATACCAAAAGCAGCGCTTGTTAACGGCGCGAGGGCAGACGATGGCCAAGTCGTCACTGGTACCGAGGGAGCAGACGGGAATTTAACTGGAACCTCTGGCAACGATACATTCAGTGCGCTTGGGGGCAATGACCTGATTGTTGGAAGTGACGGGAATGACATAATTGATGGAGGGTTAGGCCTAGATGCAGTGTCCTACTCAAGCTACTCGTCAACTGATATCAGTCTTACAAAAGCAAACGATACTATCTCGATCACTATGGGGAGTTTTACTGATCAACTGAAAGGGGTTGAGCGTATCCGTTTAAAGGATAAGTGGCTCGCTACCGACTTTGATGGTCAAGCAGGGGCCGCTGCTAAGGTCATAACTGCCGCTTTCGGTAAGGATCTGCTAAGCACCTATTTGAGCGTTGGAATTGCCCAAGCTGACTCTGGCCAGTCAGTAAAAGATTTGTGTGATTTAGTTGTGAACAGTGGTCTCATGAACTACTCAAACAACACAGATTTTGTTAATTTGATCTACAACAACCTGTTGAGTCGTGACGCAAATTTGCTCGAGAGTGCTACCTTCGTCAATTATTTAGAGACTGGGCTTTATACTCAGTCGGGTCTGATGGAGATGGCGGCAAACACATCGATGGCGACTGCGCTTATGACAGATTATGCCATTGGTAGCATCGGCTTGCCCTACGACGCGGGCCTGGTCTAGGCGGCAACTCTGGAGGTCAGTGGATTCTCCACTGACCGTGAGTGTAGGATGGATGCGCGAGTAGATTTTGATGGACTTAAGCTGGAGCTCGATCACAAGATTCGAGAGTCTGACTGGGAAGGGCTGGATAATTTATTGGGTCAGCTGTCCCAGCGTCAGCCAGCACTTTCGTCTGGTCAGATAAGCTTTCTTCGCCAGCAATATGCATCAACATGGTGGCGGACGGTCAATTGTTTGGCAGACGTCCGCTTAGAGCGTCGTTGCCATCGACATACTGAGTTTGTTAGAGCGTGTTTCCTAGATAATGAGTTCGCTGACAGCTACCTGAGGGACTATCGTCATGAGCACCTCGACAACCCCGAACGATTTTGTGAAGTATTGAGCCAAGAGCGCCTGATACCGCCCCTGGTCGCTGAAGCGATCCACTGGGTTGCTGTGCGGGGAGATGAGCCAGTAGGTCTTGTGTCAGTCGCGAGTATGCAGTGGAGGCATCGCTCAGGCGAGTTTTTGGTCGGGTTTCCTGTTGAGAATTCGTCCATAGTCTCTGTGTCTGCCTCGATTCTTGCCATTCAATATTGTTTTCAGGTCCTCCAATTCGAGAAGCTCTTTTCGTACGTTCATTCGGATAACCTGATTTCCCAAAAATCAACGGAGTCATTAGGGTTTTCAAGAGAGGGTTTGCTTAGGGAAGAGTTCTTGAATCGGCAGACAGGCAAGCGGATGGATTTAATCCGCAATGGGTTGCTTGCCTCCGAGTTTGATAGCGACCGTATTCGTCGCCTGAGTAAGCGACTGGGTCTGAGCCTCTTGGCTGAGCATTCTGTCACAGGCTAAAGCTCAGTTACTTTTTTGAATTTAGGACTAGAGAGGATTATTACTTTGGGCATCACCTTAACGAATACTGGCGGTAAT
>CAZFNA010000058.1:0-12060 GCA_964520465.1 uncultured Pseudomonadales bacterium
CTACTAATGAATTGAAGTACAAACTGTCAGAGACTGACTACTTTACCCACCGTATAGTCTGGAATAACGAGGTAGCATCCCGGGTAGATCTCTACATGTCAAACCAAGTTGATAAGGACTTACGCCTCCTGGCAGGACTTCAGTGGGAGCCCAAGAATAAAGAACGCGTCGGTCAACTTACTGGGCTTGAATACGAAAGCTGCTATTGGCGCGCTGCCATAGTCCATGCCTACGAGCGTGATCAAGTGACCTCAGGAAGTGGTGGGCACTCAGTAAAATTACAAGTTGAACTTAAAGGACTAGGCACCCTAGGGCGTGGAGCATCTTCAATAATGGAACGTTTACTGGACAGCTATGAATTCTCTGAAGCACGGTATTAAGATCGCACTCGCTGCCCTCCTGTTAAATGGCTTAGTAGGCGTAAATGGCTTAGTAGGCGCCGCAGACGCATTGGTTTTTGATAAAATTATCGCGGTGGTCGATTCAGGTGCGGTTCTAGCGAGTGACGTGGAAACGCGCTTAGACAACATAAAAGCTCAAGCCAAATCCCGTGGGACTAATGTTGAAGTCAGCAAGGAGTTAAAGGACCAGATCCTAGAGAGGCTAATTGTAGAGCAAGTACAAGTTGAGGTCGCCAAGCGTAGTGGGCTTCAGATAGATGATGCTCGAGTTAATGAAACATTGATGAAGATCGCTGCAAGCAGAGGGACTGGCTTAGTAGACTTGAAGAATGCGATGGAATCAGAGGGGAAAGATTTCACCATATTTCGTGACCGGATTCACCGCGAATTACTTATAAAAGCAATTCGAGATCGAGAAGTAAAAAGCAGGATTCGGATTAGCGATTCCGAACTAAAACGTTTTTTGGAAACAACTGGTGGTCAAATCAGTACTTCTCCTGAGTTACTCCTAAGCCAAATTGTTGTAGGACTACCAAATCGTCCAAGCCCAAAAACTACAAATCAAGCACAAAAAAAAATAGTTCAAATTAGAGATGCCTTGCTTAAAGGTGAGCCATTTGAAAAAATGGCTACTCGTTATTCAGAAGCGCCTGAGGCTAATCAGGCCGGCGATCTGGGGTGGCTCAACATCCTTGAATTAGGCCCAGCGTTTGTAGATGCCCTGACGAACGCAAAGAAAAATACTCTGATCGGCCCTATCCGTTCACCTAGGGGCCTTCACCTTATTGCTGTGCGTGATCGTCGCGGGGATCAATCAGTAGTCGTTACAGAATATCGATCGCGGCATATATTGATTAAGCCAGATACAATTCGCTCTATAGAGGAAGCAGAAGAACTCACGAGAAACATTCGATATGAACTCGAAAATGGTAGTAGCTTTTCTAAGCTAGCCAAGCGCTTTTCCGAGGATCCATTAAGCGCGGCAAAAGGTGGTGATCTTGGCTGGGTTCGCAAAGATCAATTGGCCCCAGGCTTTGCTGATACAATATCTAAACTGCCCGTTAACACCCTTAGTGACGTGACTCAAAGCCAATTTGGATTTCACTTAATTGAAGTTCTCGAAACAAGGGAATCAGATATTTCTGAAGAACAAATACAGAATCGAGCGCGCCGGATTTTAATAGAACGTAAGTTTTCTCAAGAACTTGATTCGTGGCTACAGCAGATTCGCGCAGATGCGTTTGTAGAAATCAAATCATGATACCTCTGGTTATCACCCCAGGGGACCCAGGGGGTATTGGGCCAGATCTATGCATCCAAGCAGCAGTCGATGGGGAACTAGACGGCATCGTGATCGCCGATCCTAAGATTATCAGAGCTCGCGCGGATTACCTCGGCCTGCCGGTCACGGTAATGGATGCTGATCACTACGATCCAAAACGCACCCAAGGTATTATCTACGTGAATCCCGTTGTAGCAGCGGATCCAGACAACCCGCCGGGTATTTCTATGCCTATAAATGCAACGTACTCTTTAAAATCAATTGAAGCCGCACTTGATGGCATTGGTAAAGGATTGTTTCGTGCTTTGATTACTGGCCCCTTGAATAAAGCGACAATTCGCGACGGGGGATACCCATCGTTTACTGGACATACTGAGTTTTTAAGAGATTTTTATGATCTGCCTGAAGTAGTTATGATGCTGGCTTCACCGACTTGCCGTGTCGCGTTAGTCACAACGCACCTCCCTCTCTCCAAAGTTCCGTCATCAATAACACGTGAGCGTATTGAAAACGTCGGTCGAATTGTCATTTCGTCTTTTAAGGATATTTTTCAAATTAAGCATCCAAGAATTCATGTTTTGGGCCTTAACCCTCATGCAGGAGAAGGCGGACACCTTGGGCGAGAAGAAATAGAGATAATTGGCCCGGCGATAGAAAACCTGCGCTCGTCACATAAAAATATTTCTATCGAGGGCCCTCTTCCTGCAGATACCGCATTCACCCCAGATGTTCGCGCGGCAGCCGATGTGCACATCGCGATGTACCATGATCAAGGGTTACCAATTGTAAAATATGAGGGTTTTGGTAATTCTGTAAATATAACTTTGGGTCTTCCAATAGTGCGTACCAGCGTAGATCATGGCACTGCACTAACCATAGCCGGCAAGGGAGTTGCAAATACAGGCGGGCTTATCGCTGCTATTCGGGAAGCCAAGCAACTCACATCGACAATTGTATGAATGATTCGTCAGTCGGTTACACTCAGTTTTTCCAGGAAAACTAAAGTGTCTAAAGAACTCAGTCGATCAGCACGAAAAAGATTTGGCCAGAATTTTCTGACTGATGGTCTCGTAATTGACGCAATTTTGGCATCAATCCACACCTCTTCAAATGATAGAGTTGTGGAAATAGGTCCAGGACATGGGGCAATTACAGATGGACTATTCAAATCTGGTTGTGATCTAACACTCATCGAGCTCGATCGGGATTTAATCCCTGAATTGCTGGCTCGCTTTGTCACCAAGAATCCTCATCGTTGTAAACTAATTCACCAGGATGTGCTTAAAGTCAATTTTTCGAAGCTTTCGAGATCCCTGAGAATTGTTGGAAACCTTCCGTACAATATTTCAACACCACTTCTCTTCAAATTGCTTGAATTACGTGATCAAGTTCAGGATATTCACGTGATGTTACAGAAAGAAGTGGTAGATAGACTGAGTGCCGCGCCAAGCGTGGGAGCTTATGGTCGCCTTAGTGTGATGATACAGGCAGCAGCTACTGTGGTTCCCCTCATTGAAGTCCTTCCAGAAAGTTTTTCCCCTGCGCCCAAGGTTAAGTCCGGAGTAGTCCGGATCATTCCAGATAGTATTAAAAGGGATAGAATTTTATCCATGGATGATCTAAGACGCGTCGTAAGGCAGGCATTCAGTCAGCGCCGGAAAACACTTCGAAACAACTTTAAAAATTGGATCAGTACAGACGAACTAGTCGCACTTTCTATAAATCCACAAGATAGACCTGAGCGACTCAGTGTAGAAACGTACATCGATTTGGCGAATTATATTAGCCAGCGAGAGAACAACTTCTGATGGAAGACTTACGGTATCAAATACAGGTCCATGGACAAGCCAATTACCTAGAGGCACAGTCGAATCCTGCTGACGATCGCTTTGTATTCACCTACACCGTTACCATTTCTAATAACGGTACGCTGCCAGCACAGCTGCTGCACCGTTACTGGAAAATTACAAACGGAGATGGGTGTATTCGGGAAGTTCATGGGGATGGTGTAGTTGGCGAACAGCCAACCATTGTTCCAGGAGATACGTTCAGCTATACCTCTGGAGCCATACTTGAAACTTTAATAGGTACTATGGAGGGATATTTTGAAATGGTATCCGCCGATGGAGAGATATTTCGAGTAAGCATTCCTGTGTTTACTCTTTTTACGCCAGGGGCATTACATTAATGGCAACGTATGTTATCGGAGATGTTCAAGGGTGTGCAGGCGCAATGCTTCGTCTTCTCGCAGTCATTGACTTCGATGCTCAACGTGATCACATCATCTTCGCTGGCGATCTGATAGCTCGGGGCGAAAGCTCTCTAACAGTCATGCAGTGGGTTTTAGATCATCAAGATTCGTGCAGTGCTGTTTTGGGTAATCATGACCTCAATTTTTTAGCAGTCGCATCTGGGTTAAGGGCAGCTAAACGTCAAGACAATATAGAGTCGCTGTTACATGCTTCCATCTGTGATCAAGTTGTAGAGTGGTACCGATCCTGCCGGCTTGTTATGGATATAGAAGTACACAACGCCTTCATTGTTCATGCGGGAGTTTGGCCGGGGTTCGATCGAGAAACCCTCTTAACTGAAGCAGAATTAGTTCATAAGCGCCTGCAATCGTCGCAATGGATTCAATCGCTGCGCACAATGTATGGCGATGAACCTAAGCACTTTTCACAAGCAAAGACTGATGATGAAAAAGCGCGATTCTTAATCAATTCCTGCACCCGCATGCGTTTTGTCGAGGACTTATCTTTAAATCTAAACTTCAACTGCAAAAAGTCCCCAGAGTTCGCACATAGGGGCCTTACTGCTTGGATGGATGCGCCTCGCAGCCAAGCTTTTGACCGGCAAATTCTATTCGGTCATTGGGCAGCATTAAATGGGGTGAGACAGGACTCTTCCGTGATAGCTCTTGATACAGGCTGTGTTTGGAATGGCTTGTTAACGGCGGTAAGATTAGAAGATCGACAGGTAATCAAGGTGCCAAATGAAGTTTGACACTGAAGCTTTATTTGCTCCATTAACCGGAATCGATTGGTCTGACCTGGATATTTATATCGTCGGCGGCGCTGTCCGGGATACTTTATTGGGTCAAAAGCCAAAAGATATTGACTACGTAATTGTCGGATCGACTCCGGAAGAGCTGATAAGTCGCAAGTTCCAGCAAGTTGGCCAGGACTTTCCTGTCTTTTTACACCCAAAAAGCCACGTCGAGGTCGCACTTGCTCGCACTGAGCGTAAAACTACCACTGGTCATACAGGTTTCACTGTGCGATCTGATCCAGAAATTAATCTAAGTACAGATTTAAAACGTAGAGATTTTTCGATTAATGCAATGGCTATCTCACCGCAAGGACATCTGATCGATCCGTATCAAGGGGAATCAGACATCAGGCAGCGTCGCCTAAGGCACGTTTCAGATGCATTTGTGGACGACCCTCTTCGAGTGCTCCGCGGAATACGATTCCTGGCTCAGCTAGGAAAATATAGATTTCACATTGCAGAAGAGACACAACGGTTGATGGAATCCATGGCGGCTTCATTGACCGAGCTATCAGTTGAACGAATTATCGTAGAACTTGATAAAACACTCGGTGCATTGAAACCAGAATATGGAATTTCAGAACTAAGCGGACTAAAAATCATACAGGCTCTAGCGCCAGAACTGTCTATATGCCCACTACGATTTGAGTGCACCGCAGTAGACTGCAGACTTGCTGAGTGGATCTGTTTGCAAGAACCGACACTTGAGTGTCTAGACATCTATAGCAAACGGTTTAAGCTATCCACTAAACGCTACCAATTTTTGAAATCTATAATTTTATTACGACGACAAAAAAATGAAAATGCTCGGGAATGTCTCGAAATCATGGCTCGATTAGGCTGGCTTAGAGGTGATGCACCAGCTCCCAAAATCGATCAACTTCTTCTCGAAACTGATTGCGCAGGCTTGTGTACCATTCCGATCGAAACATGGATTAGATGGAGAGATTTAGTACGTGGGATCCCTGCAAAACCATTTACAGACACCGGACTATCTGGCAAGGCGCTCGGTCAAGCGATTTATAATGCCCGTTTTAACGTTCTCTCAACTGAGATTTCAGCACCTGGCACTGCACCCGGCTTATAAAGCCGTCCCGTGACTTCTGAAAGTCGCTCATCTTGAAAAATTATTTCAAGTAAATCAGTCAAACGCTTTTCAATTAAGTTACAGTGCTCACGCGAACATGCAACCTGCATATCGGAGCATAGCGTGGAATAATCCAACGTATCTTCAAGGTCGTCGCTTGCAGCCGCATGAGCTAAAGACATCGTTATTTCTAAATCCAAATACAAAGGCTGCGGCTTCTCTCTTTCATGCATATAAACACCCACCAAAGAGAATAGCGGGAGCTTCGAGATATACATTTTATCCATCAGTACACCTTGGATAATTCGCTGAGAGGCCACCGTGGCCGAATATGAATGGCTGATGATAAATCATGCTCGCCTCGACATAAACGAGTCATCCCTGCAAACGCAATCATAGCGCCATTATCTGTGCAAAATTCAGGAGCCGGATAAGCCACTTGAACTCCCTTTTTTTCCAATTTTTTCACTGTTTCTCTCAGTAGTTGATTGGCACTCACACCACCGGACATGACAAGGGCCTTGACTCCCGTATCTGAGACTGCCCGGTCGCACTTAATCACCAGCGTATCCACCACCGCCTGCTGAAAGCTTGCAGCCAAATCACATTTCGCTTGCTGGTCCAATTTTTTTTGATGAACCAGCCGACGCGCTTCCGTAAGAACTTGTGTTTTTAATCCTGAAAAACTAAAATCATAGCCGGCCCTGTTGGTCATTGGCCTCGTAAACTTAAATCGCTGAGAGTTGCCGGTTTCCGCTAATGAAGAGACTCTAGGCCCGCCTGGGTAGCCTAGCTCTAGTAATTTAGCGGTCTTATCGAAAGCTTCGCCGGCAGCGTCGTCGAGTGTTGTACCCAGTAACTGGTAATCACCAATCGATTTAACTAAAACTAGCTGAGTGTGTCCGCCGCTCACCAGCAAAGCTACAAATGGCATTGGAAAATCAGGTACTTCCATCAAAGGAGCGAGCAAATGTCCTTCCATGTGATGAATCCCCAGGGCTCGACGATCAAGTGCAAAAGCAAGCGTCTTAGCAAAAGTCGCACCAACGAACAATGCCCCAACAAGCCCAGGGCCAGTAGTGTATGCGATCGAGTCAATATCAGATAGTTTTATGCCTGCGTCGCTAATCGTAGCGTCTACTAAAGGACGAAGATACCTAACATGATCGCGAGATGCTAGCTCAGGGACCACGCCTCCGTAATGTGCATGGACTTCAATCTGACTATGAACACGATGTGCCATTAAGCCCTGGGTATCACTGTAAATTGCGACCCCAGTTTCATCACAGGATGTCTCGATGCCTAACACACGCATTTGGTTTCCTTTTTTATCAGACACTGGTATTCTCCACCACCCGTAATCAGAATACCAAGTTCAAACATAATCAACACAAAAAAGGATGGGTGCGCCTTAATGCCTGTAATAAGAATTAAAGATAATGAGCCTTTTGATGTTGCACTTCGCCGCTTCAAACGTGCTTGCGAAAAAGCTGGTGTCCTTTCAGAAGTTCGTCGGCGTGAATGTTACGAAAAGCCGACAACTCTAAGAAAGCGCGCTGCTGCAGCTGCCGTCAAGCGCCACTTAAAAAAGGTTTCGCGTGAGACAAAAAAGTTCGAACGTCTTTACTAACTTATTTGCAGATTTATAAGCTTGAGCTCGATAAAGGAAACCTTGACAGAAGCAATGAAGAATGCCATGCGGGCGAGAGAGAAATTTCGTCTGGGTGTTATTCGCATGGCTTTGTCTGAAATTAAGAGAGTTGAAGTCGATGAGCGGATCGATGTAGCGGATGAGCGTTGTCTTGCCATCATAGATAAAATGTCCAAGCAAAGGCGAGAGGCTGCAAGTCAATTTATTGTTGGTGGACGGCAGGATCTCTCCGATATAGAACTCGCTGAAGTTGAAATCCTCAAGGAGTTTTTACCTGCCCAGATGCTTCCGCAGGAAATTTCCGCATTGGTCGATCAAGTGATAACCACAACGGGAGTCTCAGGCCCACAAGGTATGGGGATTGTAATGGGGCAAATTAAGGCTAAGGTACAAGGGCGGGCTGATATGCAAGTAGTTAGCAGACTTGTAAAAGAACGATTGAGCTAATCCCAGTACTGGTTTTCAGATACACTTTTTTTACCTGCATTGATGGATAGTGAGTGGCTGGAAGAATCCCTGCGTCTTTTATCGAAACCTTAAACGACCGCTTAAATTTAGTGGATGTCGTGAGTTCGCGAGTTACCGTAAAAAAAACTGGCAAGGAATATTCCGGTCGCTGTCCATTCCATGATGATTCATCACCGTCTTTTTCAGTCAATCCAGACAAACAGGTTTATCACTGCTTTGGTTGTGGAGCCTCCGGTGGGCTAATCAGTTTTATTATGCAATTTGAGCGAGTGGACTTTGTCACCGCTGTAGATAGTTTGGCATCGCTAGCCGGGCTCGAAGTTCCTAGTGAAGCCGAAGATCCAGAAGCAGGCCACCGAAAGAAGCTTTATAACATTTTGGAGGAAGCCGATAGCCTATTCCGAAAAGCTCTCAAGCTAGACTCCAAAAGTGGGAAAGCGGTCAATTATTTGAAAAACAGAGGGCTTACTGGGACAATTGCGCATCGATTTGGACTAGGCTTTGCACCTGACGGATGGCGATTTTTGTTCGATCAGCTCGGGCAAAATATAGAATATAAAAAACTACTGCTCGAGTCGGGTCTTACGGTAATAAATCAGCAAGGCCGCGAGTATGACCGTTTTCGTGATCGGATAATTTTTCCTATTCGGGACATACGAGGACGCACAATCGCATTCGGTGGGCGAGTACTTGACAATAGCAAGCCGAAATATCTCAATAGTCCTGAGACAAAGCTATTCTATAAAAGCAACACTCTGTATGGCATCTATGAAGCACGACAAGCCTGCCGATCTCTGGATCGAGTGCTTGTAGTCGAGGGCTACATGGATGTTGTTGCGTTGGCGCAATACGGAATCGACTTCGCTGTTGCCACACTCGGTACCTCACTCACCAGCCACCATTTGGATCGATTAAGTCGACAGACCGAACAGGTCATTGTCTGTTTTGATGGAGATCCCGCTGGTAAAACTGCAGCAAAGCGGGCACTTGATACAGTACTACCGTTTTTAACCGATGAATTCAGCATACGATTTCTGTTTTTACCTGATGGCCAAGATCCGGATTCACTGGTGCGAAACGAGGGGACAAATGCTTTTTTGACGCGATTAAATGATGCGCTTCCAGCATCAGAAGCGTTAATTCGTCTACTATCAGAGGACGTTGATTTAAAAAAGATTGACGGTAGGGCTAGGTTAACAGCTCTTGCTCTACCTAAAATTGCCCGTGTACCTGTAAGCATTTATCGTTCGTTAATGTTGGACGCATTAGCAGAGCTTTCCGGTACAAGACGCTCAGACCTTGATACCCGGTTTGATCAAATTGAGATCTCGCCGGGTCCGAATTCATCAGTAATCAAGTCCAATGAACAGGGATCTTCGCGGGCAAAGATTGACATCCTAGAAGCCCAAATAGCTACCAAAAATCAAGACTCAGAGCATGAGGAGGAACTTAGGAGCAGCCAAATCCTACCCGAGTTTGAAGAAAAAAATTGGCCACAAAAGCTGCTAATGCCTAATCCTGAAAAACCTGAGCCTCTCGCTAATCGCTTGCTATGGCTCATACTACAAGATCCTAAATTACTAGAAAAAGTTGTCATGATCCCAGAGACCAGCCGGCTGCCAAATATTCAGGCGCTAAGAGAAGTTTTCATCTGGCTTGACAAAACGACTATACGAACTACAGCCTCTATGATGGGCCACTTCAGCGGGACTGAGTTAGGCCGATTACTCTCGAAACTTCTAGGCCAAGAAGCGCTGTTTGGTGAAAACTCCTACGAGGCCGAGTTTTCAGGGGGAATTTCACAACTCGAAAAACAATTGATCACTGAGTCAATGCGCCAGTTAGCTGAAGATGTGAAATATGGGAAAATTTCAGTGGAACACTTGCAGCGCGCGATCGCTGAACATAAAAAATAGTGAAATTCATACATTTTTGCGTGTATAATCCGCCGTCGTTTCCTCAACACATCTCTTAGGTCATTTCATGGCAGAAAAACCGTTAGATCAAGAACTTACACAAACCGAACAACGCCAGTCTCGGTTGAAGGACTTGATCGCAAAAGGAAAGGAGCAGGGTTACCTGACCTACGCCGAGGTAAATGATCATTTACCAGAAGAAATCGCGGATCCCGATCAGGTTGAAGACATCATTCGAATGATCGGGGACATGGGCATCGCTGTCGGAGAAGAAGCGCCCGATGGCGACCAGTTGCTGCTCGGCGAAACTACCACCGCTACAGACGACTCTGCCGCAGAAGAGGCCGCTGCTGCGTTAGCGTCAGCTACAGATGACGTAGGCCGTACGACGGATCCAGTTCGGATGTACATGCGCGAGATGGGTACGGTCGAACTTTTAACTCGTGAAGGCGAAATTGTTATTGCTAAGCGAATCGAAGAAGGGATTCGCGAGGTAATGCAAGCAATGGCATATTTCCCAGGAATTGTTGATTCAGTACTTGCAACGTACGACCGCATCCAATCCGAAGAAGGTCGTATGTCAGATTTACTGGCTGGCTTTCTTGACCTAGAGCCGAAAGATGATCCAGAAAATTCTCCTAAATCAACCGAAGAAGTAAATGATCAAAATTTTGATGATTCAACGTCCGCTGGTAACGAAAAGGATGACGATGATGATGAAGAAGTTGAGACTGGGCCCGATCCTGTTGAAGTAAAATTTCGCTTTGAGGGTATCCGAACCAACCTTTCTAAGGCAGCGAAAGTAATGTCAAAGAAAGGACGAGACACCAAAGAAGCCAAAGAGGCACTCGAAGCAATAGGGGATGTGTTCGCATCACTGAAACTAACACCGCGACTGTTCGAAGAGCTCTGTGTTGGCTTTCGCCGAGTTTTGGACTCCATCCGTCACCAAGAGCGGGAAATTCTGAGGTTGTGTACGAAGAAAGGTAAGCTAGACCGAAAGGTATTCGTAAAGTCATGGCATGGAAATGAAACGAATTTTGATTGGTTACCCACTCTTATCAAAAAGAAGAAATCTGAAAAACTGGGAGTTGTTTTGCCTGAGGTACAAAGATGCCAGGCGAGATTGCAATCTATTGAAGAAGGTGTCGGGATTGCAATTCCAGAGCTTCGCGAAGTAAACCGACGCTTGTCTATGGGAGAAGCCAAGGCGCGTCGTGCGAAAAAAGACATGGTGGAAGCGAATCTACGTTTAGTTATTTCGATCGCGAAGAAATACACCAACAGAGGCCTGCAGTTTCTTGACCTTATTCAGGAAGGTAATATTGGGTTAATGAAAGCAGTCGATAAATTTGAATATCGCCGTGGGTATAAATTCTCAACCTATGCCACTTGGTGGATCAGACAAGCGATTACACGCTCAATTGCTGATCAAGCAAGAACTATCCGTATACCGGTTCATATGATTGAGACGATCAATAAACTAAACCGGATTAGTAGACAGATGTTGCAAGAGATGGGCCGCGAGCCGACGCCCGAAGAGTTAGGCGAACGAATGGAGATGCCAGAAGATAAAGTGCGCAAAGTCCTTAAAATTGCGAAAGAGCCAATCTCTATGGAGACACCAATCGGTGATGATGAGGACAGCTCTCTTGGTGATTTCATCGAAGACAGCACCATTTCGTCACCAGTAGACGCTGCCACTGTAGAAGGACTAACTGAATCAACACGGCAAGTTTTAGCAAGTCTCACTGCCCGAGAAGCAAAAGTACTGAGGATGCGGTTCGGTATAGATATGAATACAGATCACACCCTTGAAGAGGTCGGAAAGCAGTTTGATGTAACGCGTGAGCGCATCAGACAAATCGAGGCCAAGGCACTTCGTAAGCTGAGACATCCGAGCCGTTCAGACCATCTCAGGTCTTTTTTAGACGAGTAAATTCTTCGGTACTCCTGCGGGCATCTACCTGATGCAAATTAATTATTTTCTTGCTAGGTAATGGCTATTGCATGGTGCTTAAAATCGCCGTCCAATAGCATTCTCAAACAGATAAATAGAGCGCTACGAGTATAAAAAATATTTTTCTTGTAATCATTATCGCACTTTATTTTGTATCCACTAGCCTGACTTTGGCAGGCGGATCTTCCGCAAAAAAAGTGGTCTATCACTTCAACTTTAGGGAAAAAAGATCGTCATCGGCGCCATG
>CAZFNA010000059.1:0-12017 GCA_964520465.1 uncultured Pseudomonadales bacterium
TTGTAAGGCGGGCGGTATGATCTATCGTAAGGAATGCAGACTGAGGAAATTGTTGCTTGTGCTTTGTATTCGTGTGTTAGCGCAATCAGTTTGTTATTGCCCTGTCCTGTTAATAACCGCGGGTTATTCTCCCACTTTAAAAATTTATGCGTTTTAAGATGTTATTTATTTGGTTAGGATTTTGACTGAATTTGGCGATACGATGCTGAAGAAGGGGCTCGGACATAACTGGGTCTTTAAGTCATCCATGAAATGCTGGCATTGCTCTGGTAGATGCAGGCAGTGAGCATTCTTGGATTGTTCACCAGTATACCTGTGATACCATTATTTTAGATCAACCAGTCTTATAAGAAGACCCAGTATAAGGGATGCCGATGGACCCTTGGTCAATATCTGGACTCGGTTTAGATTGGCAACTGATTTCTGCGTTCGCAGAGAGAAGCATAGCTAGGGGTGTTGTCTCCGTTTAGTAGACCATGGCGAATCGCGAAATCAACGATCACTAAATTACAGTTATATTTAAAATCATTTGAGGTCTCAACAATATGGAGAACATTTTTGATTGGTAATCGCTTAAAAGACTCGACTTCGCCATCTTGGCACGCAGGGACAAAGCTATCTGGAAGTTCGAGATCATAACAATAGAGAATGTCTCGCTTAAGGCCGCGATCAACTGTATGGCAGTAACTGATTGTGCCAGTGGGTACAGACTGTCTTGCTTGAATTTCAGAGATGCCCGCCTCTTCAAATGACTCTTTTACAAGATTTTCAAACAGTGACAAGCCCGCTGGCTGGCCTCCTCCTACCATATTGTCAAGCTTTCCAGGAAAGGTTAGTTTACTTGGTGAGCGTCTAGCCACCCATAATTCAATTCCGTGACTGGTGCGAACATAGCCATTTAAATGAACGCCGAAGGTAAGGCATCCGAGTGGCACCGTTAGGGTCCGTTCCATTACAAACCGAGTTGAATCTTCGACTGAAGCCTTGACAGGAAATAGTTCCCCTACCCATGTTCTTAGAAGGCCTTCCTCATATGCTACTTTGGCAAATTTTCCGAATAGTCGATTCAGCTCAATGGTATCGAGTTCGGCGACTACCAGCCCAAGAGCGGTTTCAGTCCATAACCCGAATTCCAGTCCTCGTATTTTAAAATTTTCCTGAACATATCCAAGTATTGCATTTTCTTGAAACCAAGGTGTCCAGGCGGATAAATCAGCATCGTGTGCAGCATTAAAATGTTCAAGATAACTCACGTTTAGTTCCCTGACTCGTTAGGTTTAGGAGCCCTTTGCATTGGTGGCGATTGTTAGAAGGCATCATCAAGTTGTAATTCAATAACTCCCCCGGGACTAATTCTAATTGGATAGGTTGCAACATGACCATAAGCCGGAGCAGATAAAGCCTGACCAGTTTTAATACAAAACCGGGCTCCATGCCTCGGACATTCGATTTCGCCATCGATGTATAGACCCCCGCAGAGTTCTGCGCCATCGTGCGTGCACAAATCTTGAATAGCATAAACAAGGTCATCTTCTCGGAATATCAGGACATCAAAATCGTTGAATTCAAAGCGCTCGTAGGTACCATTTGCTAGCGTACTGAGTGTCGAGACTTCTATCCACTGACTCATATCTCTTCCTAAAATAATCCTGCTTCTAGACGGGCTTCTTCGGTCATACGACTAACATCCCAAGGCGGATCAAACACCATCTGAATATGGCTTTGGTCAACGCCAGCAAGTGCTTCGATTTTTTCTTTGATATCTCTAGCCATGATTGGTCCCATGCCACAGCCTGGAGCGGTTAGCGTCATATCAACCTGAACATGAGTTCGGCCATCGATTAACGTGGAAATGCGTAAATCATAAATCAGTCCCAGTTCGACAATGTTAACCGGAATTTCTGGATCATAGCTCTCTCTGAGTACGTTCCAGATCTTTGCCTCGAGTGTTGAGCCGATGGGGTCAACATTACTGACGGGCACTGATATTCCGAGTTTGCTTAAATCTTCTGTCTCAACGCGGATTAAACGACCACCAATATCGAGTGTTATCGAGTTTCCGAGTGCTTGTGTCACCATGACTGTATCGCCATTTTTTATGGCCAATGGGGTTCCCTGAGGAACCTGTTTACCAGTAATATTTTCTAGAACGGTTAGCAGTTGACCTTTAACAATGTCGTCAAATGAAAGCATTAGTTGGTTAGCATCGCCACAACTCGATCGAGTGCCTCGAAAAAGCAATCCACTTCGTCAGTCGAGTTGTAAAAAGCTAAAGAAGCTCTCACCGTCCCTGGTAGATTAAAGTGTTCCATGGTCGGCATCGCGCAGTGATGACCTGTTCTAACTGCAATTCCTAACTGGTCAAGAAGTGTTCCGACATCGTTAGGATGTGCTCCATTGACATTAAATGAGCAGACACTGACCCATTGAGCCGGATGACCTAGGACTTTGACGGATTTTCGGCTTAACATACCTTCAATCAAATATTGATGAACCTTCTTTTCATGGGCGATTGCGGCCGGAAAGTCTATCGACTCCAGATAGTCTAGCGCTCTTGCAAAGCCAATGGTATCTGCGATATTCGGCGTACCAGCCTCGAATTTCCAAGGGAGCTCATTGTAGGTTGTCCCGCTGAAGCTGACACGATCGATCATATCGCCACCACCCTGCCAAGGAGGCAACTTTTCAAGTAAAGCGCGCTTGCCGAACAGGACGCCTATGCCTGTCGGCGCACAGCACTTATGGGCGCTTATCGTATAAAAGTCTGCGTTAAGCGCACCTACGTCAACAGGCATATGGGGAGCGGCTTGGGCACCATCTATGACGGACAGCGCCCCGGATTCTTGAGCCAGCGTAATGAAACCGTGTATATCATTTAAGGAACCAATGGCATTAGAAACATGTCCCACCGCAATTACACGGACAACGTGCTCTCTGCAGAGTCTTTGTGCCGCCAGTAGGTCAAGTGTACCCGACACGTCCACAGGTATTGGAATTACTTTAACCCCGATACGGGCTTGGAGTTGTTGCCATGGCACGATGTTGGCGTGATGTTCTGTTTGGCCAATTAATATCACTTCACCTGGGTTTAATTCGGAAGCGATGCAGTTTGCAACTAAATTGAGTGCCTCTGTCGCACCTCGGACTAAAATTATTTCTCCGGTATCGTCAACGCCAAACCATTGTCCGATTCGACCCCTCGCTCCTTCGTAGGCGTCTGTTGCTTCGCCGCTAAGAGAATGTACGCCACGATGGACATTAGAATTATAGCGATCGTAGTAATCTACAATCGAATCAATGACCACTCTTGGCTTCTGTGATGTGGCTGCATTATCAAAGTATACTAATGGGTGCCCATGTACTTCTCGGGACAAGATGGGAAAATCCTTACGGACGTCAGCCACATCAAACATAAACAGATTCTCTTAGTTCAGCAATCAAGTCGCCGTGCGTGAGTTCGCCAAGTAGCTGGGTTTCGACCAATTCGCGTATATGCTCGTGCTCGATACGCTCTACGATTCCCTCTGCAAATGCGTACTGTAGAAACGCTCGAGCATCCGCTTCAGATAAGCCCCGACTTTTTAAATAGAACAACTCATCTTTACTGAGGCTTCCGACAGTGCATCCGTGCGATGCTGTAACGTCATCTGCATAAATTTCGAGTTCTGGTTTTGGGTTGACCCGAGCAGTATCGGACAGTAGAAGATTTGCTACGGATTGTTCGGTAGCTGATTTCTGTGAGTCTTGCCGAATCAACACACGACCATTGAACGTGGCCTCACCATGTTCGTCGACCATATTTCGGAATGTCATATCGCTTTTGGTATTCCCAACTACGTGATCGATCGCCAAATGTGTATCGTGGTATTGAGAGCCGCTAGTCACGGCAAGTCCATTAACGGAGGCTGAAGCTCGGATACCACTCAGTGCAATATGGATGTCATTTCGCGCCAGTTTTGCCCCAAAATCAATGGACTGTAGTCGATAATGGGCATTTTCTTCACAGCAAACATCAATATTTGAAAAGATATGTGCTTGTCCGTTTGCTGATTGAAACCGAATGTGTGTCAAGGTCGCATCACGTTCTAACGTGATCACAAATCGGATCGATCCTAGGTTCGGCTTATTGACTTCGGACTTTTTAAATAGTTCGATTAAGTTTACCGTTGCGCCTGCTCCAATTCGCAGGACTAAGGTTGCAAAACCTGCGGCATTCGCTTGGTTAGCTAGATGCCCCAAATTTATATCGAGTGATTTAGTCGCCTGCACTTCAAAAATTAGTCTACTTTGCTCGAGTGCAGCCTGGGTCAGTGCAAAACCGTTAACCTCTGAAAGTCGGCTAATCCGTTTCTCTTCTAAATCTGTTAGGACATTATCGGTATGCTTTAAGCCTTCTTGTTCTGGTATGTTGATAAACCGCCCGGCGGTCAGGGCAAAGCCCACGTCGGCCTGGACGCTTGCTGGTTGCCAGATCGTTCTTGATAGGCTACGGGTTGGCACATACTTCCATGACTCAAGACGCTTTGATGGCAGGCCGATTGCCATGGCTTTGGGCGCGTAATCATCCGGTACAGTAGTTAACCATTCATTGAAACCACTCATGCAGCTTCAATCCCCTCATAGCCTTCTCGCTCCAAGCGCTCAGCGAGTGTGTGATCGCCAGATAATTTGATCTCACCATTGGCCAATACATGCACAAAATCTGGCTTGACGATATCTAATAATCGCTGGTAATGAGTAATTAATAATACGCTCCGCTGAGGTGAGCGCATTTGATTAATACCTTGGCCGACTATCCTAAGTGCATCCACATCTAAACCCGAATCTGTTTCATCAAGGAGTGCGAGTGTTGGCTCCAATAATTGCATCTGCAGAATTTCATTTCGCTTCTTCTCGCCACCCGAGAACCCTTCATTAACATTCCGATGTAGGAACGCTTCGTCCATTTGCATGACCTTAAGTTTTTCCCGGACCAGTTTGAGAAACTCGCTTGCTTTAAGCTCAGGTAGGCCCCGGTGTTCTCGGGCTGCATTCAGTGATGCTTTAAGCAGGTAAATATTTTTAACGCCTGGGATCTCTACAGGGTACTGAAAGGATAAAAATAGTCCTGCCCAAGCCCGTTCTTCAGGCTCGAGATCTAGCAAATTGGTACCCTGGTAGATGACTTCACCATCGGTGACCTCATAATCATTATGGCCCGCTAAAACTGACGATAATGTGCTTTTCCCGGACCCATTTGGTCCCATGATTGCATGCACTTCACCCTGATCAATTTCTAGGTTGATCCCTTTAAGAATGGGTTTATTACCGACCCGAGCGTGCAAGTTTCGAATCGACAACATCAACCGACTGCTCCTTCAAGTGTTATGCCAAGGAGGGCTTCGGCTTCCACCGCAAACTCCATAGGAAGTTTCTGGAAGACTTCCTTGCAGAAGCCATTCACTACCATATTGAGGGCATCCTCTTCAGTCATCCCACGCGATCTAAGGTAAAATAGCTGATCGTCACTGACTTTGGATGTTGTGGCTTCGTGCTCAAGCTGTGCGCTTGGTTCTTCGGCTTCAACATAAGGAAATGTGTGCGCTCCGCATTGATTTCCAATCAACAACGAATCACATTGAGTGAAGTTTCGCGCATCAACGGCCCCAGGTAATACTTTGACAAGCCCTCTATAAGTATTCTGCCCTCGCGCAGTCGAAATCCCTTTTGAGATAATCGTTGACCTCGTCCGCGGGCCTATATGAATCATTTTAGTGCCAGTATCAGCTTGTTGTTTCTTGCCAGCAACAGCTACAGAATAGAACTCCCCTACGGAATCAGCACCCTTCAATACGCAACTAGGATATTTCCATGTGATGGCGGATCCGGTCTCTAACTGAGTCCAGCTAATTTTGGATCGATCACCGCTACATATGCCGCGCTTTGTTACAAAGTTATATATGCCACCTTTGCCATCATTGTCTCCTGCAAACCAGTTTTGAACCGTTGAGTATTTGATTTCAGCATCAGTTTCGGCGATCAGTTCTACAACTGCAGCATGTAATTGATTTTCGTCGCGTTGGGGAGCGGTGCAGCCCTCAAGATAAGATACATGAGAGCCTTCTTCTGCGACTATCAACGTCCTTTCAAATTGTCCTGTATTCTGCTCGTTAATGCGGAAATATGTGGATAGTTCCATCGGACAGCGCACACCCTTGGGAATGTAAACGAACGAACCATCCGAAAAAACGGCAGAGTTGAGAGCCGCGAAATAGTTATCAGTTTGTGGGATGACTGAGCCCAAAAACTTTTTTACGAGGTCAGGATGTGAATGTACAGCTTCAGATAGTGGGCAAAAAACTACTCCAGCCTCATGTAATTTTTCTTTAAAAGTTGTGACGATGCTGACGGAGTCGAAAACAACATCTACGGCAACTCCAGCCAGTAATTTTTGTTCTTCCAGAGGAATCCCAAGTTTATTATAAGTCTCAATCAAGGCTGGATCGACGTCATCCAAACTTTGAGGGCCATCGCCTTGCTTTTTTGGAGCAGAAAAGTAGCTGATACTCTGGAGGTCTATTGGCTCATAATCTAATTGTGCCCAATCAGGAGGTGTCATACGGAGCCATTTAGAGTAAGCCTCGAGTCGCCAATCAAGCAACCAGGCAGGCTCATTCTTTTTGCGCGAGATTTCTCGGATAACATCTTCATTCAATCCCGGCGGGAGTGTGTCAGATTCTATTTCCGTGACGAAACCATATTTGTAGTCTTGATCAACTAACTGATCTATGTCTTGTTGACTCATTAGTGCACCTCCAAAGTCTCGATGCGCTGTTCAGGTTTTGAATAGAGCGCGTACGGGCTGATCAAGTCAGCTAGAGTGGTTCTAGTTAAAATATAATTGACCTGGTTACCTAAGTCTTGCCACCGTGACATCACTGAGCAGTGGTCGGTGAGTCGGCATAGTTCTTCGTCTGTGCCACACTCTGTCATGGCTATTGGTCCTTCAATAGCCTCAATAATTGCTTTGACCGGAATGCTTTTGGGTGATTTGGCTAGGCTGTAACCACCTCTTGCACCCTGTGTTGAATTGACCACTCCACTTTTGGCGAGCATTTTTAACAGTTTTACGCACGTCGGTTTGGGCACTGAAGACTCCTCCGCCAACTGTCCGGCTGACCAACATACGAGAGGATACTTGGCCATCTGTGCAAGAAGAACGGATGCGTAATCTGTTAGTTTTGATAGCCGAACCATTTTTTTACCGCCGGTTAGTGAATGGTCCGTACTATATAGGACCAACTGAGTACTATATCAAGCATTTTAGCTTGAATATGTAATCATTGATGCGGCCTCAGCTTTTAAGCGCTGCAACATCGAAGCCAGACCATTAGCGCGGGTGGGGGATAGGTGCTGTGACAAACCGATGGTCTTTACAAATTCTGGCTCCGTGATTACAACCTCTTTTGCAGATGCATCTGAATAAAGACGAACCACTAGTGCGATCAAACCAGAAACAATCGCAGCATCAGAATTTGCACGAATTCGCATTCGGTCAGAAGTTCCATCGACGACCATCCAGACCTGGGATTGGCATCCGCGAACTAAGTTGGCTTCTATTTTCTCAGTGTCCTCAAGTGGCTCAAGTTCTTTACCCAGATCAATGAGGTATTGGTATTTGTCCATCCAGGAATCAAAAAATTGAAACTCATCAATAATTTCTTGCTGTCTTTCACTCAATTGCATTTACGGGCTCTTCAGATCCTCGCGACAGGGTATACTGTCACGGAAATTTACAAAACTGTCAGGTTGTTATGTCCAACTTACCCTCAATTCAAGTCACATCTGAAACGTTTGAGACAGATGTCCTGCAAAAATCAAAGGAAATTCCAGTTTTGGTGGATTTTCATGCAGAGTGGTGTGGGCCTTGCAAAAGTCTTGGTCCGATTTTGGAGCGCCTCGCTGATGAATATGCTGGCGCATTTATTTTAGTTAAAGTGGATGCAGACGCGGAACAAGCGCTCGTCGATGGGATGGGAGTACGCTCGTTGCCAACGGTCGTTCTATTCAAGGATGGCCAGCCAGCAGATCATTTCATGGGCGCCCTCCCAGAAAGCGAAATTCGCACTATGTTGGATAAATATGTGGAGCGGATTGAGGCGTCACCGCTTGAGCGGGCAGCTGAGCTGGTTGACCAAGGTCAATTTGACGACGCGATAGCTCTGTATCAGCTGATCACGGCAGATGATCCTGAGAACCATGAAGCCTACTTAGATATGGCTACAGCATTATTGAAAAAAGGTGATCTTGAAAGTGCTGGCTCGGTTGTCGCGCGGCTCCCTGATTCACACAAGCTTGATTCAAGGGCAAAAGCCATTCTGGCGAGCAAGGCCTTTCAAGACTTATTAATGGGCGCCCCTGATCGTTCCAACTGTGAAACGAGGTTAGCAAATGATGCCGATGATTCTGAGGCTCGTTATTTTCTAGCTGTTCACTTGATGGTTGCTGATCAGGTTGAATCTGCCATCGATGAGTTAACACTTATTGTCAAGATAGATCGTCAGTTCAAAGAAGATGGTGCCAGGCTTCTCCTTATCCAGATTTTTGATCGATTAGGTGCAGATGATCCACGTACACGCAGTGGTCGGAAGAAACTAGCATCGTTATTGATGGTATAAAAGTGAGTGAGAAAACGACTAATTTTATCCGCACTAAGATTAAGGACCAAATTAAACAAGGTCAGATCAAGGAAGTAGTGACTAGATTTCCTCCAGAGCCTAATGGCTACTTGCATATTGGACATGCAAAAAGTATCTGTCTCAATTTTGGATTAGTTGAGGAGCTCGGTGGCCGGTGTAATCTGCGTTTTGATGACACCAATCCTGGAAAAGAATCTCAGGAATATATTGATGCAATAGAAGCAGATGTGCGGTGGCTTGGATTTGAATGGGCAGAGACCCGACACACGGCTGACTACTTTGATCAACTGTTTAACTGGGCGTTGTATTTGATACGAAATGAAGACGCTTATGTGGATGAGCAGTCGGCTGAAGAGATGCGCAGTAATCGTGGAACTTTGACTGGAGTAGGAGTTGACAGCCCTTATCGCGAGCGATCGCCAGAGGAAAACGAAGCTCTGTTTATACGAATGCGCGATGGTGAGTTGTTGGAGGGCGCGGCTGTCCTCCGGGCAAAGATTTCTATGTCCTCACCAAATATGAATCTCAGAGACCCCGTGCTCTATCGGATACGCCACATTGCTCATCCACGCACCGGGGATCGTTGGTGTTTGTATCCCACCTATGATTTTGCGCACGGCCAGAGTGACGCCATAGAAGGCATTACTCACTCATTGTGCACGCTTGAATTTGAAGACCACAGGCCTCTATATGAATGGCTCTTGAAAAAGTTACCTGTTCTAAGTCGTCCTAAGCAAAATGAATTTAGTCGCTTGGAGCTTGAGGGAACAATTACGAGCAAGCGGAAACTGAATACATTGGTGCAAAGCGGAAAAGTTTCAGGGTGGGATGACCCGCGAATGCCAACGATCGCTGGAATGCGGCGCCGGGGTTATTCTCCCGAGGGTATCCGGCTCTTCTGTGAGCGGATTGGAGTGACACGAAAGCCAAATACTATCGAATTACAGATTTTAGAGACTTCTATGCGCGATGACTTGGAGGGTCGCGCTCACAAAGCAATGGCTGTATTAAACCCGTTAAAGTTGGTGGTAACCAATTGGGAGCAATCGTCATTAAAGCTAGAGGTTCCTTGGCACCCCAAATGTCCAGAACTAGGAACACGTACGATATTATTTGGACGTGAGCTCTTCATCGACCGATCTGATTTTGAAATAGATCCGCCCAAGGGCTTTTTCAGACTTTTTCCTGGTGGAAGCGTGCGATTAAAGTATGGTTTTATTGTCGATTTTGAAGACGTAATTCTAGATCCTTCTGGGGCGATAAAGGAAGTTTATGTGCGCTATGATCCGGCGACACGTTCGGGGCAAGATAATTCTGGACGCAGGGTCAAAGGGACTGTTCACTGGGTTCATGCTGAGGCATCTTTTGCTGCAGATATAAGGCTATATGACCGCTTATTCAGTGTGTCAGATCCTGGAAGCTATGACAATCCAGGATCTGTAGTTAATCCTGAGTCATTGGTTTCAACTGGAGCGCTTGTTGAGCCCTCACTCAATGAATTGATGCCTAACGCTTACTTCCAGTTTGAACGCGTTGGCTTTTTTAAGCAGGATCCCGACAGTCGCCCAGATCATATGGTCTACAACCGTTCGGTTACATTAAAAGATACATGGGCCAGGAAAAAGTAACCCTCTCGCCCACAGAGTGGGTCGACCCGGCTGGTCGTGATTTCGATCGATTATCGGTTCGGGAGCAACTTAATTGGCTCCTTGAATCTCAAGCGCACGCGGTAAAGGCGGTGCAAAATAATCTTGAAGCAATTGCCTCAGCGGTAGAATGCGCAGCTAATCGCCTAAGAGGGTCAGGTGGGCGCTTAATTTATGCTGGAGCAGGGAGCTCAATTCGAATTGGAGTTCAGGACGGAGTTGAGCTTGTCCCAACTTTTGGATGGCCCCTTGAACGGGTGCTATATCTGATCGCTGGAGGGCGGGCGGCACTGGCCGCTTCGGTCGAGGGGGCCGAGGATGATGCATTCGATGCGATTAGTCAGGTTGAGGCAGTTGCAGTTAATAACCAAGACGTTGTAATCGGTATTGCGGCATCTGGCAGTACTCCTTTTACGACTTCTGTTCTTACTTCATCTAGATCGCTTGGCGCTCTGACTATAGGCGTGACCTCCAACCCACAGGGAATAATTGCGTGCTCTGCTGAGCATGCGTTAGTCACAGAAACAGGGGCTGAAGTCTTGGCAGGATCGACCCGCTTGGGCGCAGGAACGGCCCAGAAAGCATTGCTTAATGCATTTTCTACCGCTTTAATGACTCAACTTGGACGCGTATTTGGCAATGAAATGATCTGTGTTCATGCCACTAATGCTAAGTTGAAAGATCGTCAGGCTCGTATCTTGGCCGGCCACGTTCAATCGATAACATGTGAGGAAGCTTTTCAATTGCTTGCTGGTCTTGGTTGGGATTTGCGGATTGGACTGTTGGTGGCATCAGGTTGTAGTGAAAAGGAGGCTCGCGTAGCGTTGTTAAGCGATCAACCTTTTCGAGATTTATTTACTTCTCGCTGATTGGAGATGTTCATGGATTTGGCAGAAAACATAAAGTGTCCGTATTTAATTTAGCTGAGACTGAACAAACTAGTTTTTCATACCAGGAGAAAAAATCGCGGCCGCTTAATTAACTTTAAGATCCGCATCGTGGTGATTGGGTAAGCTTGGCTCTGAATCACTATAAACGATGCATAATATCTAAGATGCTGAGGCCAGCGTTATCGACTGTCTCGACAAGCATATTTATATTTTTCTTTCCTCTTTCGGATAGCGCCCATAATTTGGCGCAACGAGTGCCTGATTTACAATATGTTAAAGCAGGTACAGGCGTTTCATGTAAAAGCGCAGTGTGCTGCTCAACATCTGCATCAGTTATATTTGCTCCGTTGACAGGCAAGTATCGGAATTCTAACCCCAGTTCAGTTGCCTTTTTTGCCATCGTATTGGCTTCCGTATGAGGCTCTCCCTCTTCGTCTGGCCGATTGCAAATCACAGATTTAAACCCTGCCTCTTTGACATCTTTCAGATCGGCTGCTGTAAGTTGGTCAGATACAGATAGATCCGACGTTAATTTTCGAATGATCACGATGTCTCCTTGCATATTACCGTCGGAATTTGTAAGTGAAGAGGATACGCTGTTAGCACCTTTTTTAGAATATATCACTTCCTTTTCGGCCAGCCACAGACTTTTTTACTGATGTCCAGACTTGTTTTTCATGAGTGATTTATTCATCATTTTTTATAGAAAATACTACTTACCAGCTGGTGTAACATAGCCAATTTAGTAGACTTGCTCTCTCTTGCCTGATAATCGCACCGTTGATTCCTTTTTCTTTTCGGGC
>CAZFNA010000060.1:0-11997 GCA_964520465.1 uncultured Pseudomonadales bacterium
TTTTTTATTGTTTGAACTTAATTTTGTATTGTCGAAAATCCTCGGACGGTTTCTATGTCTTGATTATCCTGGCCATCAGATTCGGAGGGCTCAGTAGATCCTATTACTTTAAATGTGGCAGAACTATTTTGAAGAGTATTGAAATCTGCTGGCTGCCCGTAACTAGAGACCGAAGAGTCCCTGCTCGATATTAGGCTCCTAAACTCAGAGTCACTGAGTGATTTGATTTTGTAATCTGTATCTATCTCTTTAAAGTACTTTGCGTTGACTAGATCCGTACATATTTCACGATTGAGGTCGGTATTTGTTTTCCTATCAAAAAATCCTGACAATTTATCGAGCAATGATGGTTCAAGATACTTAGCACAAGCCTTCCAGTTCACGTCGTCGTTAGCTCCCGAAAGAAAGCTCAAACAAAATATTAATGGAGCTAGGGGTAGTGCTTTAAGTTGTCTGTTAATGATTAAAGCCTTTTTGCTTTTCATGTGATTACCTCCGCGGCTCCCTCGGGACAGATTAGACGAGAGCAATGTTATACTAATCGACTGGTGTGTTTAAGTTCATTGTCATTGTCATTGTCATTATTTAAGCAACTGATAGCCTGATTCATTTGGCAGGGTTTGAAGTGGTTTGGTGCGGCTGATGGAATCGGAACAATTTTTTCGCGGGTCTATTTGATGAAAACAAGTTTAGTCATCACAACTTATAATCGCCCAGAAGCGTTAGATTGGGTCCTCGCGTCTGTTGACAGACAACGAGTTGAACCGGCCCAGGTAATCATTGCTGATGATGGGTCTAAGGTTGGCAACAGCGATGTAATACGAAAATGGTCAGGAAGGCTTCCGATCGTTCATGTATGGCAGCCAGACAATGAATTTCGAGCGGCCAGGGCCCGTAATTTGGCTGTGCTAAAAGCATCGAATGAACACATTATTTTTATTGATGGTGACTGTGTTTTGCCGCCCGACTTTGTAAGGCAACATCAAAGGCTAATCGAATCTGGGATTTTGGTTTCTGGGGGGCGGGTCTTAATGACTGAAAATGATACTAAACGCTTGTTGGAATGTGATATTCCCTCTACACAACTAGATTTTTCTGGTTTTAAGTTTCGGAAGATACCTTTAGGACCTCTCCGAGATCTAAGGAAAAAATCCTGGAAACAAGTAAGGACTTGTAATCTAGGTGTCTTGAGACGAGACATCCTCCATGTTGGTGGCTTCGATGAGACCTTTGTTGGGTGGGGTCGAGAGGATAGTGACTTTGTTATGCGGTCAATTCGATCATCGATGGCGATCAGATCGGCGCGTTTTTCTGCGTGCGTGAAGCATTTATATCATCCCGAGTTCTCCAGATCAGATTTAGTAGCAAATGAAGCACTTTTAACTGAGGGATTTAACTCGAATCGCATTTTCCCAAAAAAGTCTAGCCTGAGCAATTTATGAAAGTTTCTGGCTTTACATTTTTGAGAAATGCCGTAATCAACGGCTATCCATTTGAGCAAAGCATAAAATCGATACTGCCTCTAGTTGACGAATTTGTATGTGCTATCGGAACAAGTTCAGATGAGACTCGCGATTTAGTTTCCCAGATCGGCGATCCAAAAATTCGGATTATTGACACTGTTTGGAATGAATCTATGCAGGACCGAGGCTATGTTTACGGGCAACAAAAAATGCTTGCCCAATTTAATTGTTCCGGAGACTGGGCTTTTTACCTCGAGGGGGACGAGGTGCTCCATGAATCTGACCTAAATTTAATTTATCAGAATATGCAGGACAATTTATCAGATTCGCGTGTAGAGGCCCTATATTTCGACTTTCTTCATTTCTACGGAACTCCGAATCAGATAGGTATAGCCGGGTACAGACAAGCGCCACGAATAATTAGAAATACCATAAGAACGATTGCGCCAGATGGGCTGTTTTGGGTTGTAATGAATAAAAATAAGAGGGGGCGCTACCCACTCGCAAAGCATGGAGGTGCTTCCATTTATCACTATGGGCACTGCAGGTCAGTCCAGAAAATGGCAGAAAAAATAAAACAGGTTGGGAAATATTGGGGTGACGAGCATCCACTATTTGAGGGTTATGGGAATATCGATATTGCTGAGTTAAGGCCGTTTTTAGGCAGTCATCCGGAGGTCATGAGGGGATGGTTGGATACAGAAGCGGAGATCAAATTTCAACAGCAACCCAATTATAAAATTTCTACAAAAAATTATCGAAATCGAGCTCGTTTTTGGTTAGAGGATAGATTTGGACTAGAGATCAGTAAAAAGCACTTTAAGACTATTAAATGAAATCGTTCATTTATGCGAATAAAGACCCATTACCCATTATTGTCCACGTAGTCAGACGCTACGGACGTGTCGGGGGAATGGAAGCCTATGTTTGGAATTTAACCCATGGGCTTGTGCGTTCAGGAATTAATGTAGCGGTTGTTTGTGAAGAGGTTTTTGGTGAGCCTTCAGGCCATATTGAGATATGTTTGGCAGAGAAAACACACCATAAACGCAGGTGGCGGGCTATGCTTGGATTCAGGGCATCGGTTCAAATAGCGATTGAATCCCACTTTCGAGGACGAGAGTTTATTGTGCATAGCCATGAAAGGTCGCTCAACCATCAGATAACAACTTTTCATGGACCACCGATCAGAGCGGCTGCTTCATTTTCTTTGGTGGATCGTTTAAACCCGCGCATCCGAGCATGGCAGCGAATGGAATTGAATGAGGTATCAAGCGATTCAGTACAAATGGTATTGCCAGTATCACATCAAATTCGAAAAGCTTTAGCCATCAACTACCCTGGGATTGCGGAAAAGAGGGTGCTTGTTGCCTGGCCTGGGGTAGATAGCAACCAAAATCATAGTTATGGCGCGGCATCGAACGAAGCTCAGCCACCAAAATTTCTATTTGTTGGAAAAGAATGGAAACGAAAAGGACTTGATCTAGCCATTCGGTTGGTCACCAGGTATCAGCGCCAGATTGACGCAGAAGCAATCCTCGATGTTTACGGGCCTCTAGAATCAGACCTGCCGCGTGCACTTCGCTCTTCGCCTATAGCTAATTTTAAAGGTTGGCGCGATGAAATTCCGTGGGAACAGTATAGTGCTCTTATCCATCCTGCCCGCCAAGAACCCTTCGGTATGGTGGTCGCAGAAGCTCGCCAACAAGGAATTCCGGTGCTTGTTTCTAAGCAAGTAGGTGCCGCTGAAGTTGGCTTTGACGGGGTTGTTACTATTGACTTTACTGAATCGCTTGATGCGCAAATCGAAAATCTCAAGCAGATGATACATGACCCTGGGTTAAAGTGCCCAGAGGTCAAGTGGTCATGGGATGACTTAGTGGAGTTACATTTGACTGAAGTTTATCCTTCAGTGGGGTTCGGCGGGCTTGAGTAGATTAAAGCAAAGAATCCAAGGTTTTGTTTGGGTCAGTTATCTGGAAATTGCCTCTGCCGTCTGCTTAGGAATTTTTGCGTTCTTGTTAGTTTCGTCGGTTTTACCAACTGGATTTGTATCACTATTTTCCACTTTGGCTTTTTTGTTTGCTGTTCCAGCGGCGATCTGCCAGTTCCGTTTTCAATTGTTGACACTATATGAAAAAGTTGGGCTAATTCTATTGCTTTGGCTTGGTGTGACTATGCTCTGGAGCCATGGCAGTGTCTCCGAACGATTTACTGCGCTAGGGGAGTACAGGATATTTTTCCTCGTACCATTAGTGGCGACTGTTTTTAGAGCCTCACCAAGCTATGTGCGTTACGTTCTGAGTGCAATAATTTTTGGGGCTTGCGTGGCATTAGTCGGTTCTTATGGGCTCGCTTTTGACATAATCCCCTCTGTAAATCAAAAACTTAGTTTTGCGAATCGCATTTTTCATGGATTTGTGATGTCACATTTTTATTTGTTTCTACTTTTGGTTGCTCGAGATGCAAAAGGGTGGATTCGTATTGTGGCTATGATTTTTGCTGTAGCCACAGCTTACAATGTGCTTAACGTCGAGATTGGGAGAACAGGGTATATCCAGGTACTAGCGGTGACTGTGTTCTTTTTCTTAGTGAGCGTCCCTACGCGGTACAGTATTTTAGTTTGTCTACTGGCGATTCTAGGGCCACTTTTTATGTATGGGATTTTAGACTCCTTTCATGACCGTGTAATCATGACGGTAGATAATGTGCATCGGGCAATCGTTCTAGGCGACATAGAATCGTCTGCCGGATACCGAATTGAATTTTATCGGGCAGCATTGGTTCTGGGTCTTCAGAATCCAATAGTGGGAGTGGGAGTTGGAGACGTAGCCGGATCGTTATCTACTCTTTTTGACCAAGGCACCATGAAAATTTTTACAGATAATTTACACAACGAATTCTTAAACATGTGGGTTGCCGGGGGGCTAGTTGCCGCCTTACTGTTTGCTGGATTTGTTCTTAGCGTTGGAATTGTAGGTTATCAATTGCGAGGAACCGACCGACTTAAGGGAGATCTACTCCTCGGCGCATGTTTTTTGTTATTGATTTCCGCCTTGTTCAACTCGACCATAAAGGACTATGGTGAAAAGCATGCTCTGATATTAATATTGGCGATTCTAAGCGTGTACGTTAAACCGAAAAAACTGATTAATTAACATCGATTGTTTCGGTCTCGGTATCTTTAAGTGCGGGGGCTTGGTTTACTTAGTCCAAAATAACTCGCTTTTTTAAAGCGGATGGTTATGTTTATAGGACTAGACGCTAAAGACTAGGAAAAATAAATTGTGAACGACTATTTTATACTGTTTTTAATTCCACTATTAGCCGCCTGCTCCGCGTTAATTTTTATTATTGTATTAACCCCATTTGCCGACAAGCTTCGCCTCCTCGATAAGCCCGACTCTAGAAAGATTCACTCTGCGCCAGTACCAATGGTGGGGGGCATTGCAATTTATTTAGTATTAATGTGTGGCTTATTAATATTTCCCCCGCCCGAAAAATTGGTTTGGTTTTTTGTTGCTTTGACGATTCTTGTGATAATTGGAATGCTGGATGATGCCTTTGGACTTGGGGTAAAAACTCGAGTAGTCGGACAAGTTCTGGCTACTTCAGTCATGGTATTCGGCGCTGACTTATATATAGAGAATTTAGGATTAAAGCTTTTTGATCTGGATTCACTCGGATTGATCGGCATTATTATTACAATGATCGCAGTCGTGGGACTAACTAATGGGTTCAACATGGTAGATGGCATTGACGGGCTCGCTTCGGGACATCTACTTGTTGGAATAGCTTGCGTAGCCTCTGTCCAATGGCTCATAAAAGGAGAGATTCATCAGGTTGTTTGGCTTTCAGTTCTTTTCGCTGTTGTTCTTGCTTTCTGGCTGGTGAATATGTCGCTCACCCCGCTTCGCCGTGTTTTCTTGGGTGATGCAGGGTCCTTACTTTTAGGATTTGTAATGTCCTGGGTCCTCATTTATTACAGTCAAAAGCCAATCTCCTTGTTGCAACCAGTGGCGGCCCTTTGGTGCGTAACAGTTCCTGTTTTTGATACCCTGGGGGTCATTGTTCGAAGGATGAAAAATGGCCGATCACCGTTTTCAGCCGATCGCATTCATCTGCATCATTTGTTGGTTGATCAGGGAATTAGTCACAAGCGTGCAGCGTCAGTGATTCTCTGCGCTTCAATTAGTTTGAATCTCTTTGGCTTATGGCTGACTTATGCTGTGTCCCCCCTGGCCGGGTTACTAGTTTATGCATTATTTTTCGTTATTTTCCTCTACGGAATGCTTCATCCAAGTCTCGAGCAGAGGATTCTGTTTAAACTAGGATTATTGAAGTAAGCCCTTTATTTGCGACCATACTGATCGTCGAGCCTTATAATGTCATCTTCTCCGAGATAATCTCCCGACTGGACCTCTATTAGCGTTAACGGCGAATTTTCTGAGTTCCGGAGTCGATGCACAGAGCCTATAGGAATATAGATCGACTGATCTTCTTTAAGGATTTTCTGTTTTTCGCCTATTGTTACCTCTGCAATGCCTGAGACGACGACCCAATGTTCAGCGCGATGATGATGCATTTGAAGTGATAGACTTTCGCCTGGGTTAACCACAATCTGTTTTACCTGAAATCGGTCACCAAGAATGAGTGTCTCGTATGAGCCCCAGGGACGATGTACTTTTTGATGTTCTGTCGCTTCTTTTCTCTCGTGGTCCTTTAGTAAGCAGACAAGATCTTTGACTTTCTGAGCATGTGATTTATCTGTTACGAGAACTGCATCGCGGGTCTCAATTATACTTAAATTATTTAGACCTATACCAGCAACAAGTCGTGATTCAGAGCGCACAAACATATTTGTGCTGTCCAGAAGAACTGTATCTCCTTGACAGGAATTACCGTTCTTGTCGGCATTTAATGCAGCTTCAACAGAATCCCAAGAGCCGACATCTGTCCAATCGCCGTGGTACGGAATGACACATAAATTGTTGAGGCGTTCCATGACAGCATGGTCAATAGACTTGGATGGACAGTTCTTAAAATTCTTCAGGCCAATGCGTTTAAAATCTAAATCATGCTTAGCCTCCTGAAAGGCTTTGTGACACTCAATGAATATTTCTGGCTCGTATGCCTTAAGCGCCTCAAGGTAAGCCCTCGCATCGAGCATAAACATACCGCTGTTCCAGAGGTAATTCCCTTCGTCTATGTAGCTCTGTGCTGTTCCAATATTTGGCTTTTCTTTAAATGAAGAGACGACAAAGGCTCCGTGCCCAGCCGTTACACCATATTCAATGTAGCCATAGCCCGTCTCAGCGTACTTTGGTTGTATACCAAATAAAACAAAAGGGTTGTTTCCTTTGAACGCTTGATGAATCAAAGGGCTTAAAGAAGATAGGTCTTTAATGTGATGGTCAGCTGTCTGTACCATAAGTCTGGGCGAATCATAGAGTGAGAGCGCTTCCAGCGCGGCAATCGCAATCGCTGGCGCCGTGTTGCGAGGAACTGGCTCAAGCATGATAGAGCTAACACTGGCTGCGATTTCTTTGGACTGCTGCGCTACCAAAAACCGATAATCTTCGCCAGTTACGATAATCCAAGGGGCTGAATTGGGCATGATACTAGAGCGCTTTAAAGCTGCCTGCAGCATTGAGTCGCCGGATTCAACCAGGTCGATAAATTGTTTGGGATAGCTATACCGAGATGTCGGCCAAAGACGAGTGCCTGAACCACCTGCGAGCAATACTGGGACGAGGATTGTCATAATTTATATTCGATTTAATAATAGTTAAGATTACTGAGTAAGCACTTCATTGGGAAACTATTTGTCCTCTTGGTGAGATTTTTACAGCATCATTAAATCGTTGTATAGCCTGCAAGTTGTTTTTCGCGAATCCATTATTTTTCCGCATTATAAAAGTGTTCGTATCATTGATTTTTTTGAGGGCAGAGCACTGGTCCTGTTTGTCCAAGAGTTACTATGTCGTTAGTCTAAGATTTATCTATTGAATTTACAGTCTTCTTCGACCAAGGCTCGGTAGAAAAGGATCAAAATACACCTCTAGAGTTTTTGTAATAGGTGTCAAACTGTGCGTGCGAATCTGAAATGAAGTTTATTCTCATTTAAGTACCAGCATGCCTCCCAAGGCAATCAACGATAGCCAGTAAAGGGTAATCATTGAGCACCCACTCAAGCATACACAGCAGGTCGCTGGCCGTGGGGGGCTAAGACTGATATCTCAATTGAAGTTGTGGCTGCAGAGCTAAAAAATAGATGAAGTATATTCGAACTCCGAATTGTCACTTTGAATCTGGTATCTTTACGCAAATTAGAAATCACATTGTTGATATGAGACTTGGAATGATTCATAAATGTCTATTTCCTGTAGCCGGGTACGGTACGCGTTTCTTGCCTGCGACTAAGTCATCGCCTAAGGAAATGCTACCCGTAGTGAATAAGCCGCTTATTGAGTATGCGGTTCAGGAGGCAGTGGACGCTGGGCTTACCCGAATTGGTTTTGTTACAGGTCGTGGTAAGCGAGCGATCGAGGATCATTTCGATAAAAACTATGAACTTGAAGATCAGATTCGAGGAACTGGCAAAGAGGATTTAATTCGGCCCACACGAGACCTAATCGACTCTTGTCAGTTTTCATATACTCGGCAAAAAGAAATGAAAGGATTAGGTCACGCAATTTTGACGGGCGAGACCTTGATTGGGGATGAGCCTTTTGCTGTAGTCCTTGCAGATGATCTTTGTATTGCTGATGGGGATGGTGTGTTGACGCAAATGGTTAATCTTTTTAATCAGTTTCGCTGTTCAATTGTGGCCGTGGAAGAAGTGCCAGAAGAGCATATTCATCAATATGGCGTGGTGTCCGGCGAGCTTCTGGAAAACGGTGTGTATCGGATTGCCGACATGATCGAAAAGCCCTCAAAAAATGAGGCGCCATCAAACCTGGGGATCATTGGCCGGTATATTTTGACACCAGATATTTTTGATGTTCTTCGGGAAACGCCGCTTGGTAAGAATGGCGAATTGCAGATAACAGATGCGCTGCAAAAACAGGCGAATCAAGGAAATGTTCTAGCCTACCAATTTGAGGGTCGTCGTTTTGATTGTGGATCGATTGATGGATTTGTTGATGCTACCAATTATTGTTATGACAAATTTTATAAGAACGGATTTTAAGTAATTATGAAGTTAGCGGTTATCGGAACTGGTTACGTCGGCCTAGTCACAGGAGCTTGTTTTGCTGAAATGGGAAACCACGTTGTTTGTGTGGATATTGATCAGCATAAAGTCGCACGGTTGAAATGTGGGGATATTCCGATCCATGAGCCAGGCCTTCAAGAGATAGTTGAACGAAATGTTAAACGAGGTTCTCTGCAATTTACTGTTGAGCTTAAGGCGGCACTTGACGGGACCCAAGTAGTCATGATTGCTGTAGGGACGCCACCAAGTTCAGATGGTTCAGCTGATCTTCGTTACGTACTTGAAGTTGCCAAGAGCCTTGGCGAGCATATGACTGAGCATCTGGTAATTGTAGATAAATCTACGGTACCCGTGGGAACTGCTGAGAAAGTTGAGGCTGAAGTTCGAAAAGCATTAGCTAGCCGCGGCCTATCGCTTAATTTTGATGTTGTTAGTAATCCAGAATTTTTAAAAGAGGGTGCCGCTGTGGAAGACTTTATGCGTCCTGACCGAGTCGTCGTTGGAACCGATTCAGATCGTGCGCGCGCTGTCTTAAGTGAGCTTTATGAACCATTCAGTCGAACACGCGATAAACTAATTTTCATGGGTGTGCGCGATGCAGAAATGACCAAATACGCGGCAAATGCGATGCTCGCTACCAAGATTTCTTTCATGAATGAAATATCTAATCTCTGTGAGCATTTGGGTGTCGATGTTGAGAACGTTAGAAAGGGCATTGGCTCGGACCCACGCATTGGTTTTAGCTTTATTTTCCCGGGTTGTGGATATGGTGGCTCGTGCTTTCCCAAAGACGTAAAGGCAATTTTGGGGATGGCCAAAGATGTTGACTTTTCTCCACTTGTAATGCAAGCGGTTGAAGATCGTAATCAAAAACAGAAGCATCGGTTGGGAACTCGAATTGTAGAATTCTTCGGAGATGATTTATCAGGATTGATCTTTGGAATGTGGGGCTTAGCATTTAAGCCCGGTACCGATGATGTACGAGAAGCTTCATCAGTGGTCATGATCAGGGAGTTGATAGGGAGAGGTGCGATTGTCAAAGCCTATGATCCAGTAGCAATGGAGACCATTAAAAATGAAATAAATCGATCTTGGATCGGCAATCAACTGATCCTATGTGGTCATCAGTACGATGCAATTGAGGATGTCAATGCACTTATCCTTATGACTGAGTGGAATCTGTTTAGGCAGCCTGATTTCAGAGCGATGGAACGTATTATGAGATCTAAAGTAATCTTTGATGGTCGAAATCAATATGATCCACAACGCCTTAGGGAGCAGGGCTGGGAGTATGTTGGTATCGGCAGATGAACCAATTACCGATCGTATGGGATGCGGGATACAGCCCCGATTTCCCTAAATCACACAGATTCCCCATGGAAAAATTTCAGCTTTTAAAAAACTGGGTTGATGAAAATGTATCGAATACACTCCTTTTTAGCCCTAAACCTTGCCCGCTAGATGTCCTTTGTAATGCGCATGACCCAGAGTATGTAAATGCCTTTCAGGCTGGAACCCTTAACAAGAAAGCAATTCGCGAAATTGGATTGCCCTGGAGCCAGGGCTTGGCTGATCGAACTGTCTTGGCCTTAGGCGGCTCAATAAGAACCTGCGAACTGGCAAATGAATTTGGATTAGCTAGTCATCTGGCTGGTGGAACGCATCACGCTCATTGGAGTAGAGGTTCAGGTTTTTGTATCTATAATGACTTGGCAGTTTCAGCGCGTTATTTAATTAAGAAGGGTTTGGCTTCTAGGGTTTTAATCTTCGACTGCGACGTCCATCAGGGTGACGGTACAGCATCGATCTTGGCAAATGATCAGAATATTTTCACCTGTTCAATTCATGCTGAGAAAAATTTTCCGGTTCGTAAAGTGGCTAGTGATTTGGATGTAAATTGTCCAGATGGGATGACTGATGATAATTATGTCTCGTTGGTTCTTGAGAGCTTGGAGTCTGTGCTTGTCAGCTGGCATCCGGATTTTGTGATTTTTGATGCAGGCTCAGATGTCCACGCTGATGATTCACTTGGCCGATTATTAATCTCAACTGATGGGCTCTGGCGACGAGATTATCACGTCATTTCTCGTATTCGAGAAGTTGGAATCCCGTGTGCGACTGTGATCGGTGGGGGTTATGGAAAAGATCGTGTGCAGTTGGCAGCGCGGCACGGGGTTGTGATCTCCGCAGCAGCTAGTTTACTTAATGATCAGTTTCCTTGATGAAGGGATCGTTTTGGTCAGAAATTCATGCCAAGGACTTGCCTTTCCCGTCTCGGCTGGCATAATGCGCGCCTGTTTCGTTAATGCCTTACTAGGTCGAGGTGGAGAAGCAGCCCGGTTAGTCCCGTTCGTCTAGTGGCCTAGGACCCCGCCCTTTCACGGCGGTAACAGGGGTTCGAACCCCCTACGGGACGCCACTTGCGGGAATAGCTCAGTTGGTAGAGCACAACCTTGCCAAGGTTGGGGTCGCGAGTTCGAGTCTCGTTTCCCGCTCCATTAAGCGAATAGAATGCTAGAGAAATCTAGCTTTTTATTTGTATGGGCTTGCGAAAGTCAGAACATTCTGGCGACTTCCACACGAATGATAACAAAAAAGAAGTAATCGCTCGCAATAGCGATGCTCTTAGCCCCGGTATTCTAAATTTTTAAAATCCCTTGAAGATTTAGTAGGTCTAAGGTTTAGCTGCCTAATTTGGAAGCTGTTTAGATAGGTTTAGCAATTTCACTTTCGTTTTTTTTAAATTCGTTCACAACTTACACGAATAGTTTTCCAAACGCTCTGTCTTGCTTTAACCTTAGATCTGATCAAGTTAAAAGCTGGCTGAGTTTTAAACTTAAAGCCTAACACTGCTGTGGGGTGCTCCGCTAAAGCTGGAAGGTTACAAATTACCATAGGAGTGAATGTTTCATGGCAGAAGAAAATTCGATTACTTCATCTCTCTCGTCCGATAAAATCCCGCCTTCAAGTAACAAAGAATTGTTTAAATCGATTTCTGGACTGGAAGTAATTGGTGCTGACGCCGATGAGTTAATCCCAGAAGAAACAGAAATATCATTAGTTAGGGAGCCCTTTACGTACGATCGTGCGCTGGCAAAAGAAATCCTGAGCCTATCCGGTAGTGATATGGCTAAGGCCGCAGAATTATTACTTGCTCGAGGATATGATGAGGATGGTATCCGGGCAATTTCCAACGCAGCCTTAAAAGATCAAGAGTTACTTGATGACCCAGCTTACGGTTTATTTTTAGCACCGAAACCAATACTAGCTGTGCCAGTAAAGCTGGCTGAGTTGCCAGTTTATGACAGTCGATTTGAG
>CAZFNA010000061.1:0-11846 GCA_964520465.1 uncultured Pseudomonadales bacterium
CTATTGTGCCTACGTTTACGTGCGGCTTAATACGCTCAAACTTCTCTTTTCCCATCTTTATGGACTCCGATATTCTATCTTACTTAACTGTTTTTCTTGATTACTTCTTCTGCAACGCTTGCTGGCGCTTCAGCATATTTCGCAAATTCCATGCTGTATGATGCGCGGCCCTGAGTGAAACCACGTAAATCTGTTGCATATCCAAACATTTCTGCCAGAGGCACTTCAGCTCGAACTAGCTTTACTCCGCCCACGCCATCGTCCATACCCTGAACCAGCCCACGACGACGATTTAGATCACCTATCACGTCACCCATATTTTCTTCAGGAGTCACGACTTCAACCTTCATCATTGGTTCCAATAGAGCTGGATTTGCCTGAAGAGCACCTTTCTTCATGGCCATTGAACCTGCAATCTTGAACGCCATCTCGTTTGAATCTACCTCGTGGAATGAACCGTCAAAAAGTGTCGCGCGCACTCCCAATAGTGGGAATCCTGCAAGGACGCCATTTGATAGTTGTTCCTCAATACCCTTCGATACCGCCGGTATATACTCCTTTGGAACGGCTCCGCCAACGATCTTATTGACAAATTCAAAATTTGTTTCGCCATCTAGTGGTAAAGGATCGATCGTTATCACGACATGTCCGTATTGACCACGGCCGCCGGACTGCCGCACAAACTTACCTTCTACTTCGACAGACTTTCTAATGCATTCTCGATAAGATACCTGGGGCGCACCAACATTGCATTCAACGCTAAATTCCCGACGCATCCGATCTACTAGAATGTCCAAGTGAAGCTCACCCATTCCTGAAATAATAATCTGACCTGTTTCTTCGTCAGTCTTCACTCGGAATGATGGGTCTTCCTGAGCAAGCTTACCGAGCGCAACGCCCATTTTCTCTTGGTCAACTTTCGATTTAGGCTCTACCGACAATGAAATCACGGGCTCAGGGAACTCCATTCGCTCTAAGACTATTGGCTTGGCTAGATCGCACAGGGTGTCACCAGTTGTGACATCTTTTAAACCAACAGCTGCAGCAATATCTCCAGCGCGCACTTCTTTAATCTCTTCGCGCGTATTCGCATGCATTTGGACCATGCGACCAACCCGTTCCTTCTTACCTCGTACCGAATTGAGAACTGAATCACCGCCATTTAGAACTCCCGAATAAACTCGGAAAAATGTCAAAGTGCCTACGAACGGATCAGTTGCAATCTTGAATGCTAGAGCAGCAAAAGGGGCATCGTCATCAGCCGGACGCGTATCCTCCGTATCGTCGTCTTTCAGGCCTTTTATCGCGTCAACTTCATCTGGAGCAGGCAAGTAGTCAATCACTGCATCCAGCATCGCTTGAACACCTTTATTCTTAAACGCAGTACCACACAGACAAGGAACTATCTCACGCGCCAGCGTACGAATTCTTAGCCCTTTCTTAATTTCTTCCTCAGAAAGATCAGCGCCTTCTAGATATTTCTCCATCAGCTCTTCACTTGCTTCGGCGGCTGCCTCAATCATTTCTTCGCGTAGTATCGCAACTTGTTTAGCCACATCAACAGGAACTTCTTCATAGGTGAAGGTCGTACCCATATCCTCTTCACTCCAAGCGATGAATTTGTTTTTTACCAAATCCACAACACCCTTAAAATCCTTCTCCGCCCCAACTGCGCATTGAATAGCAACCGCGGTTGCACCAAGTCGGTCGCGAACTTGATTCACCACCCGAATAAAATCAGCTCCATCTCGGTCCATCTTATTTACGAAGCAAATACGCGGTACACCGTACCTATCGGCTTGCCGCCATACAGTTTCAGATTGTGGCTCAACCCCAGATGAGGCACAAAAAACAACTACTGCTCCATCTAGTACACGCATGGAGCGCTCCACTTCAATTGTGAAATCTACGTGGCCTGGCGTGTCAATAATATTGATCCGATGGTTATCGAACTGCTTGTCCATACCTTCCCAGAAGGTTGTGGTCGCCGCTGACGTAATGGTGATTCCCCGCTCTTGTTCTTGAGCCATCCAATCCATGGTGGCCGCTCCATCATGGACCTCACCAATTTTGTGATTTACACCAGTATAAAAAAGAACGCGTTCCGTAGTTGTCGTTTTACCAGCATCGACGTGAGCGCAGATTCCAATATTCCGGTAGCGATTAATGGGGGTGGTACGTGCCACAGTTATTCTCCAAACAGCCGGATCTCCGGCGGCCAATTAATTAAAAACGGAAGTGCGAGAAAGCTTTATTCGCCTCAGCCATACGATGAACGTCTTCACGTTTCTTTACTGCAGCACCACGCTGATCAACTGCATCTAGAATTTCACCTGCGAGACGCGCCTGCATGGATTTCTCACCACGCTTCCTCGCATACTCAACCAACCAACGCATCGCAAGAGCTGTCCGGCGGCTTGGGCGCACTTCAACAGGAACCTGATAAGTTGCACCTCCTACGCGACGAGATTTAACCTCAACCATCGGCGCGATGTGCTCAAGAGCTTGGTTAAACAGTTCAAGTGGATCGCCACCATTTTTTTCTTTCACGCGATCAAGAGCGCCATACACTATGGACTCAGCAATAGATTTTTTTCCACTTTCCATGACGTGATTAATAAACTTAGCAAGCTGCTGATCACCAAACTTTGGATCAGACAAAATTTCACGTTTTACGGTGGCACGACGTCTTGGCATTGTATTTTCCTTTTTTCAGGTCTTTCCGGGACTCTTGCCCAGCCTTACTGAGCATGACCATTCATACTCTGTATACGTAATTATAATTTTATAAACCCTGCATGGCAGATTAACTTAACCTTTAGGCTTCTTCGCACCATATTTTGAACGCCCTTGCCTTCGGTCACTGACGCCAGCAGTATCCAGTGCGCCCCGCACGGTGTGATAGCGCACGCCCGGCAAATCCTTGACTCGACCACCACGAATTAGAACAACGGAATGCTCCTGCAAATTATGGCCTTCACCGCCGATATACGACGATACCTCAAACCCGTTAGTTAACCGCACACGACACACTTTGCGGAGTGCTGAATTCGGCTTCTTCGGGGTAGTAGTATAAACCCGAGTGCAAACTCCTCGGCGCTGAGGACAGGCCTGCAACGCAGGTACGTCAGTTTTTACGACTTTCCTCTTTCGCGGCTTGCGAACAAGTTGATTGATTGTTGCCATCGGCCAATTCCTAAATCCATTATAAAAATAGGGCGCGAGCATAGGCGCGCCTTCCTTGTCAGTCAAGTTACATGGGAATTACTTCGCCGAACCCTGACCTTGAGAATCCATTTCAGCGATTTCTCGGCCAAGTGCTTCGGCCACCTCAGCTGCTGAAACTCTCGTTTCACCAGCCCCCTCCATACGCTTCCGTTTACGCTCGGCGTGGTAAGCTAAACCGGTACCGGCCGGAATCAGTCGACCCACAACCACATTCTCTTTTAAGCCCCGCAGATTATCCGATTTACCAGTTACAGCAGCCTCAGTAAGAACGCGCGTTGTTTCTTGGAAAGACGCTGCTGATATAAACGACTCAGTCGCCAATGAAGCTTTAGTAATCCCAAGTAGTTGACGCTCATAATATGCCTCAATCTTCCCAGCGCTTCGAAGACGGTCATTTTCCTCAAGAACTCTCGTGAATTCGACTTGATCACCAGCAATGAATGACGAGTCACCAATCTGGCCAATCTCAACCTTTCGCAGCATCTGGCGAATAATAGTCTCGATATGCTTATCGTTTATCCCTACACCTTGGAGCCGGTAGACATCCTGGATTTCGTTCGTTATGTATTTGGCCAGCTCAGATACACCCAGCAGGCGCAATATATCGTGAGGGTTTGAAGGGCCATCGGATATCACCTCACCTTTCTGAACTTGCTCGCCGTCGTATACGTTTAATTGGCGCCACTTATGAATCAGTATTTCAACCGGGTCCGTGCTATCCACTGGCGTGATAATCAGGCGTACCTTACCCTTAGTTTCCTTTCCAAAAGACACATATCCTGAGATTTCGGCAAGAATGGATGATTCCTTTGGCTTCCGCGCTTCGAACAAGTCAGCTACTCGCGGCAAACCACCTGTAATGTCGCGGGTTTTAGACGATTCTTGTGGAATTCGCGAAACAACCGAACCTGCCTCAATACTTACACCATCTTCGATCGACACTAATGCCCCGTCAGGCAACTGAAAGGTTGCGATTGGCTCATCAGTAATAGACGCTCCCGCAGCGTAAAGATATATACTTGGCTTCAGATCCTTGCCCGCAGCTGGACGATCTTTCTCGTCAATCACTTCATAATTAGCAAGGCCCGTGAGTTCATCTACCTGCCTCTTCACAGTAATGCCGTCCTCAAAGCCCTGATAGCGAACTACACCGGCGCGATCTGCAATGATCGGGTGCGTATGCGGATCCCAAGTAGCAACTACAGAACCTGCATCAACTTTCGCACCCTCTTGACCACTAATCACAGCCCCATAGGGCAGTTTATACCACTCCCGCTCACGACCATGCTCATCAGCAACACTCAATGCGCCTGAGCGCGAAACTGCCACCAAATTACCATTGGAGCGCTCCACCCATTTTAAATTATGCAGCCGGATCGTCCCGCCGTGCTTTACTTCAATCCGGTCTGTCGCAGATGCTCGACTTGCGGCACCCCCAATATGGAAGGTACGCATAGTCAGCTGTGTGCCTGGCTCTCCGATAGACTGCGCAGCAATAACACCAACAGCCTCACCAACATTAACTAAATGCCCTCTCCCGAGGTCTCGCCCATAACATTTAGAGCAGACTCCGTGGCGTATTGCGCATGTAATCGGGGAACGTACCAACACCTCATCGACACCCCAACCCTCAGCCTGATCCGCAAGCTGCTCGTCAATCAGCGTACCTGCTTCAAGAACTATTTCATTAGTGCCCGGCTTGACAACGTCTTGCGCTACTACTCTTCCCAGAATTCTCCCAGCAAGAGGAACAACCACATCCCCGCCTTCGATCAGAGGAGTAGTGCGTAATCCCTCATAGGTCCCACAATCGTGATCAGTAATCACTAAGTCTTGTGCAACATCAACTAAACGCCGTGTAAGATAACCAGAGTTCGCGGTTTTCAATGCGGTATCGGCCAAGCCCTTTCGAGCACCATGCGTTGAAATAAAGTACTGAAGAACAGACAGACCTTCACGAAAGTTTGCTGTTATAGGTGTCTCAATAATCGAGCCATCAGGCTTTGCCATCAGACCACGCATTCCAGCCAATTGACGAATCTGAGCTGCGGAACCTCGGGCACCAGAATCCGCCATCATAAAGACTGAGTTAAAGGAATCCTGCTGAATCGGATTTCCATCAGCATCCAGAACTTCTTCCTTTCCGATCCGCTCCATCATCTTCTTAGCGACTAGATCATTTGCCCGCGCCCAAATATCAATGACCTTATTATACTTCTCACCCTGAGTCACAAGGCCGGAAGCGAATTGATCTTCTATTTCTTTAACTTGATTTTCTGCTTCGCCGATGATCTGAGCCTTTTCTTCGGGAATTTCAAAATCATTCACTCCTATGGATGAACCAGAACGTGTTGCATAACTAAAGCCCATGTACATGAGTTGATCAGCAAAAATCACAGTCTCTTTGAGGCCAACACGGCGATAACACGAATTGATCAGTCGAGATATCGCTTTTTTGGTCATATTTTGATCGACCAATGCGAATGGCAGCCCTGTCGGGACGATCGAAAACAAAATAGCCCGCCCTACAGTGGTTTCGACAATACGAGTTTCAGATATGCCATGACCCTCGGGGTCATTAATAGTCTCATCAATTCGAACTTTAACTTGTGCCTGCAAATCCACCTTTCGAGCACCATAAGCATGCAAAACCTCGTCGGTATCAGAAAACACCATACCTTCGCCTCGCACGTTTATGCGATGTCGTGTCATGTAATACAAGCCCAAAACTACATCCTGCGAAGGCACGATAATTGGCTCTCCGTTAGCTGGGGACAAGACATTGTTTGTAGACATCATCAAGGCGCGCGATTCCATCTGCGCCTCGAGCGTCAAAGGCAAATGGACCGCCATCTGATCGCCATCAAAGTCAGCATTATAAGCAGCGCACACCAATGGATGCAGCTGTATAGCCTTGCCTTCAATCAACAATGGCTCGAACGCTTGAATACCTAAACGGTGTAAAGTAGGAGCACGATTAAGAAGCACTGGATGCTCCCGAATCACCTCTGCAAGAATATCCCATACCTCTGGTGTCTCGCGTTCAACCATCTTCTTAGCAGCCTTGATCGTTGTTGCCAGGCCGCGAGCCTCAAGTTTCGCGTAGATAAACGGCTTAAAAAGCTCTAGCGCCATTTTTTTCGGTAATCCGCACTGATGAAGTTTCAGATATGGACCAACCACGATCACAGAGCGACCTGAATAATCTACACGCTTACCTAGTAAGTTTTGACGGAATCGGCCTTGCTTACCTTTGATCATATCAGCCAATGACTTAAGGGGACGCTTGTTCGATCCAGTAATCGCTCGGCCGCGACGGCCGTTATCTAGAAGCGCGTCCACAGACTCCTGCAGCATGCGCTTTTCGTTACGAACTATTATGTCTGGCGCACGGAGCTCCAATAGCCGCTTTAAACGGTTGTTCCTGTTGATCACTCGACGATACAAGTCATTCAAATCGGAAGTGGCAAAACGACCACCATCTAAGGGGACCAGTGGACGAAGATCTGGCGGAAGGACCGGCAATACTTCCATGATCATCCACTCTGGATTGTTCCCACTATCGCGAAATGCCTCAAGAAGCTTGAGACGCTTAGACAGCTTTTTCAGCTTAGTCTCAGAGTTTGTATTCGGAATCTCTTCACGCATTGTGATGATTTCATCATCGAGATCCATATCGATCATCAACGCACGAATGGCTTCCGCACCCATCATAGCTGTAAAATCGTCTTGGTGCTCTTCGAAGGCTTCAAAATACTGCTCATCAGACAGTAATTGACCGCGCTCTAGAGGCGTCATGCCAGGGTCGACTACAACGTAGGTCTCGAAATACAAGATGCGTTCGATATCACGAAGTGTCATATCCAAAAGCAACCCTATCCGGGATGGTAGCGACTTCAAAAACCATATGTGGCATACGGGACTGGCAAGCTCAATATGTCCCATACGCTCACGTCGTACTTTAGTTTGAGTCACCTCAACACCGCATTTCTCGCAGACCACGCCCCGATGCTTTAATCTTTTATACTTACCACACAGACACTCATAATCCTTAATCGGGCCAAAAATGCGCGCGCAAAATAAGCCATCTCGCTCAGGCTTAAAAGTTCGATAATTAATAGTTTCAGGCTTTTTTACTTCACCAAAAGACCAAGAACGGATCACTTCAGGTGACGCAAGTCCAATACGAATCCGATCGAAGTCGGTGGATTGCCCCTGGCTTTTTAACAGGTTTAACAAGTCTTTCATTGCTTAAATCTCCAATACCTACCGACTTACTCGTTTTCTAGTTCAACAGAGATACCGAGTGAGCGGATCTCTTTGACCAATACGTTAAATGATTCAGGCATGCCTGGCTCCATCCGATGGTCACCATCTACAATGTTTTTGTACATGCGTGTTCGCCCGTTAACATCATCAGACTTTACGGTCAGCATTTCCTGCAACGTGTAGGCAGCACCATAAGCCTCAAGTGCCCACACTTCCATTTCACCAAACCGCTGCCCGCCAAATTGAGCCTTACCGCCCAGTGGTTGCTGCGTGACAAGTGAATAGGAGCCTGTTGAACGCGCATGCATCTTATCGTCTACCAGATGATTAAGTTTTAACATGTACATATAACCAACAGTGACCTGACGCTCAAACGCCTCACCAGTCCGGCCATCATAAAGCGTAAACTGTCCTGATTCAGGGAATCCAGCGAGTTCAAGGAGACCCTTAATCTGATCTTCTTTTGCACCATCAAATGCCGGGGTGGCAAAGGGGACTCCTTTGGTCAAATTATTCGATAGGGTAATAATTTCTGCATCTGTAAGCGATGCCAAATCTTCCTGATTACCGCCTATCTTGTTATACACTTGATCAAGAAAGTCTCGAATCTTCGCTACTTCCAACTGCTTTGTGAGCATCTCGTTAATCCGCTCACCCAAGCCTTTCGCCGCCATACCTAAGTGCATTTCAAGCACCTGGCCAACGTTCATGCGACTCGGCACACCCAAGGGGTTCAGTACGATATCAACCGGGTCACCATGTTCATCGAACGGCATATCTTCCTCAGGCATGATGACTGAAATCACACCCTTATTACCGTGGCGTCCTGCCATCTTATCCCCTGGCTGAATCCGACGCTTAACAGCAACATAGACCTTGGCAATCTTTAACACACCTGGCGCAAGGTCATCTCCCTGAGTAAGCTTCTTTTTCTTAACCTCAAAGGCTTCATCTAGCTCTTTTCTACGCTCTTTCAGCGATCTTTCAGCCTCAGCGATCAGCGTATTTTGCGAATCATCAGCCATTTTGACCTTGAACCATTCATCTTGCGTAAGATTTGCAAGATACTCACTGGTTAATAAGTCGCCTCTCTTCAGATTCTCTGCCCCGGCGACCTTTTGGCCCTCGAGTTGCGTTGCCAAATGACCGAATGTCGCTTCAGCCACGATTCGATATTCCTCATTTAAATCCTTTCTGTACTCATCAAGCTGCTCTTCTTCGATTTGCTTGGCGCGAACATCTTTTTCGATCCCATCACGCGTGAAGACCTGCACATCAATTACTGTACCTGTGGTACCGGTTCCAACACGCATAGACGTATCCTTGACGTCTGAGGCTTTCTCTCCAAAAATAGCACGCAATAACTTTTCTTCAGGGGTCAACTGAGTTTCACCCTTAGGGGTTACTTTACCTACCAGAATATCACCAGGCTGAACCTCTGCGCCGATATGGACGATGCCCACTTCATCCAGTTTCGCTAATGCGCTCTCACCAACATTCGGGATGTCTGCAGTTATTTCTTCAGAGCCCAGCTTCGTATCGCGGGCAATGCACGAAAATTCCTGGATGTGAATAGTCGTAAAGCGCTCTTCCTTTGCGACTTTCTCAGAAATCAATATAGAATCTTCAAAGTTGTAACCATTCCATGGCATAAAAGCGATTCGCATATTTTGGCCGAGGGCCAATTCTCCTGTATCAACAGATGGGCCATCCGCTAATACGTCACCTCGCTCCACCACATCACCCGCATTAACAATCGGGCGCTGATTTATACATGTGTTCTGGTTTGAGCGCGTATATTTTGTGAGGTTATAGATATCAACAGGTGCTTCGCCTTGGGCGACCTCATCTGAATTAACTTTTACCACGATACGTTTGGCATCGACAAAATCCACCATTCCACCACGATTTGCAATCATACAAACTCCAGAATCGACAGCAACATGACGCTCCATTCCTGTACCCACCAATGGCTTTTCCGCCTTCAGTGTTGGAACAGCCTGACGCTGCATATTCGAACCCATCAATGCACGATTGGCATCATCGTGCTCAAGGAATGGAATCAGAGCGGCAGCGACTGAAACCACCTGGCGCGGTGACACATCCATATAGTCAACCCGCTCTGGCGGCATGACTGCAAACTCATTAACGTGGCGCACTGGAACAAGTTCTTCAATCAACTGACCCTTATCGTTTAATTGCGCAGAAGCCTGTGCAATTACGAATTCCGACTCCTCGATCGCTGACAGATAAAAAATCTCATCTGTAACTTTGCCATTTTCAACTCGGCGATAGGGGGACTCCAGGAATCCATAACGGTTTGTACGGGCATAAGTTGCTAACGAATTAATCAACCCAATATTTGGCCCTTCAGGTGTCTCAATAGGACACACACGCCCATAATGTGTTGGATGAACATCACGAACCTCGAAGCCTGCACGCTCACGCGTCAAGCCGCCAGGCCCTAATGCAGAGACTCGACGCTTGTGGGTAATCTCCGATAATGGATTATTCTGATCCATGAACTGTGACAATTGGCTAGAGCCAAAAAACTCTTTCACCGCAGCGGCTACTGGCTTAGCATTAATCAAGTCTCGCGGCATCAGCCCTTCAGTTTCAGCCTGGCCCAATCTCTCACGGACCGCACGCTCAACTCTGACCAAGCCAACACGGAACTGATTTTCAGCCATCTCACCAACAGAGCGAACACGACGGTTGCCCAAATGATCAATATCATCGACAACACCTTCACCATTACGAATGTCAATCAAGGTTTTCATGACGGACAGAATATCGTCCTTGCTAAGGGTGCCCTCACCAAGCTCTGTATCGCCACCATCTAGCTTTCGATTTCCAACCCGCCGATTAAACTTCATGCGGCCAACAGCTGAGAGATCATAACGATCTGAAGAGTAGAACAAGTTCTCAAACAGATTTTCAGCACTTTCTTTCGTCGGCGGCTCTCCCGGACGCATCATTCTATAAATTTCAACCAATGCCTCCATTCGATTACTGGTTGAGTCAGCCGCCAACGTATCAGACATGTATGGCCCACGATCAAGATCATTTGTGTAAATACACTCAATAGTCTTAATGCCAGCGTCCCGAATTGCATCAACCGCCTCAAGCGACAGTGGCTGATTTGCCATAGCAATCGCCTCGCCTGTCGCCTCATTAATCACATCTTTCGCCAACACCTTACCAACAAGATAATCGTCAGCTACTTTCAACTCATCTAGCTTCACTTTGGCAAGCTCACGAACGTGCCGAGCGGTAATACGCTTACCAGCCTCAACAATCGCCTTACCCTTAGAATCAACAATATCGAAGCTCAGTGTTTCGCCGCGTAACCGATCCGATATAAGGGTCATATAAATATCGGCCTTCTCAAATCGAAAACTTGTTGTGTCAAAGAAGTGGCTAAGAATCTCCTCATCAGCCATTTCCATAGCTCGCAACAATATGGTTGCCGGCAATTTGCGACGACGGTCTATGCGCACAAAAACCTGATCTTTTGGATCGAATTCAAAATCCAGCCATGAGCCACGGTAGGGAATTATACGCGCCGAATATAACAACTTCCCAGAGCTGTGCGTCTTACCTTTGTCGTGCTCAAAGAACACGCCAGGTGAACGATGGAGCTGGGATACTATGACTCTCTCAGTCCCATTAATCACAAACGTACCATTCACAGTCATGAGTGGAATCTCACCCATGTAGACTTCTTCTTCTTTAATATCTTTGACTGATTTATTCGAACCCTCTTTTTCGAACAACACCAATCGCACTTTGACCCGAAGTGGCGCCGCATAGGTGTCACCACGCAAAATACATTCTTTCACGTCAAAAACGGGTTCACCGAGTCGGTAGCTGACATACTGCAACTCTGCATTTCCAGAGAATGACTGGATTGGGAAGACAGATTGAAATGCAGCTTCAAGACCGGTTGATTCCGCAGTGTTCTCAATTGAACCTCCACTGATAAATTCTCTATAAGAATCAAGCTGGATTGCTAAAAGCTGCGGAACCGCCATAACTGAGGGCAGTGTTCCAAAGTCTTTTCGAATACGTTTTTTCGCTGTGTACGAGTAAGCCATTTGCCTTCCTCAACGTGTGAAAGTCCATCCACCACGGATAAACTAGAATTCGTAGCCCCGAGGGGTTCCGGAAAGCACCTGATCGATGCTTTCCGGAAACCTTCAAGCTATAGCGCAAAAAGGCCGGTGGTCGAAACCACCAGCCAATCCTAAGATCCGCTCAAACACGGACCCTTTGCCTTACTTAAGCTCGACTGATGCGCCTGCTTCTTCAAGTTGCTTTTTAATATCTTCCGCCTCTTCTTTTGAAGC
>CAZFNA010000062.1:0-11717 GCA_964520465.1 uncultured Pseudomonadales bacterium
TTTCTGAGGGCGAAGAAAGTGTCCGCATTACACGCGGCAGCACTAATCAAATCGTCGTCCAAAATCCCCAGGTAGCTGCCGCCGGGTCAATAGTGGCGTCAGATTCTAAAGCCATCCAACAAGAGGAAAAGGCATCGGAGACATCACCTCCACCAGGCCATCAGGTGAAATCACCAATGGTAGGTACCTTCTATCGCTCGCCGTCGCCAGATTCACCAGCCTTTATCGAAGTTGGAAGTAATGTAAAGCAGGGCGATCCCATTTGTATAATTGAAGCCATGAAAATGATGAATCAAATTGAGGCAGACTCGTCTGGTCAGGTGATAGCAATCCTTGTCGATGATGGCGATCCAGTTGAGTTCGACCAAACACTGGTTGTAATCGGATAACACAATGTTTGAAAAGATCGTCATTGCAAACCGGGGCGAGATTGCTCTTAGGATTTTAAGGGCCTGCCGACAACTCGGCATAAAAACGGTCGCAGTCCATTCCGTTTGCGACCGCGACTTAAAGCACGTCAAACTTGCGGATGAGACTGTTTGCATCGGACCCAACCCATCGGGACAGAGCTATCTGAATATTCCAGCAATTATTGCGGCTGCAGAAATTACTGATTCGCAAGCCATCCATCCTGGATATGGATTTCTAGCAGAAAATGCTGATTTTGCTGAACGGGTAGAAGAATCAGGATTTAGTTTCATCGGGCCTTCAGCAAAAACAATTCGTCTAATGGGAAATAAAGTCTCTGCTATCAAAGCGATGCGTTTGGCAAATGTTCCGACCGTGCCTGGTTCGAATGGTCCGCTGAGTGATGATGATGATGAAAATCTCTCTATTGCAAACACTATTGGATTTCCAGTTATCGTGAAAGCGGCCTCAGGTGGCGGGGGACGCGGAATGAGAGTAGTACATTCAGCGTCAAGTTTATTAAACGCCATTCAGATCACGAAATCCGAATCAAAAGTGGCATTTGGTGATGCAACCGTATATTTGGAAAAATTTCTTGAAAATCCCCGTCATGTAGAAGTTCAAGTTATCGCGGACAAACATGGAAAAGCCATTCATTTATACGACCGAGATTGTTCGTTACAACGGCGCCATCAAAAAATCCTAGAAGAGGCTCCGGCGCCAAACATCGATCGAAAAGTACGGGAGCAAGTGTTACAAGCTTGCATAACTGCATGCAAAGACATGAGCTACGTGGGAGCAGGAACATTTGAATTTTTATACGAGGATAGTCGTTTTTATTTTATAGAGATGAATACTCGTGTCCAGGTGGAGCATCCAGTCAGCGAAATGGTGACAGGAGTCGACATCATTAGCGAGCAAATTTCCATCGCTGCCGGTAATCCATTATCGTTCGCCCAATCAGATATATCATTAAATGGCCATGCAATTGAATGCAGAATTAACGCAGAAAATCCTAAGACTTTTCTGCCAAGTCCTGGCCTAATTAGTCGCTATCACCCTCCAGGTGGTCCAGGGGTAAGGGTGGATTCGCATATATACGCTGGTTACACCGTTCCATCCCATTACGATTCAATGATTGCCAAATTCATAACACATGGCAAAACGCGCGAGGAAGCATTAAAGCGAATGGAAATCGCATTATCAGAATCGTTAATAGATGGTATCCAGACCAATATCCCGCTTCAACAAGACATCGTAACTGATCAGAATTTTCTAAAGGGACCTGTCAATATTCACTACCTCGAGAAGAAGTTAGGGCTACTGTGATCGGCTTTCGGCAGCTAACACTTCTTGCCGCCGACAACCAGATTGAATGCCTCGAGGAGCTCTTAATTCTTGCTGAGGCCCAAGCAGTAACATTTTCTGATAATGATGGTAAAACGCCGATCTTTGAGCCGCCTGTGGGTACGCACCCCATTTGGCCGCAAACCATAGTTCAGGCGCTTTTCTATGATACGCGTTCCGATAACGAGATTCTTGCAGATCTCGCCACCTGTTTTCAGCGTGTAAATCTACTAATTGAGCTTCCAGAGTCCTTGATGGTAATCAACGATCAAGATTGGGTTCGCACCACATTAGATCAATTCAAACCCATGGAAATTGGCAAATTCTGGGTTGAACCATCCTGGTGCAAAGGAGATACACCAGCTGGCCTGACCCTATTAAAATTAGATCCTGGTTTAGCATTTGGAACCGGAATGCATCCTACAACCCAGCTTTGCCTTGAGTGGTTGAGTGATCATCCAACAACATGTCAATCCGTAATCGATTTTGGCTGTGGTTCCGGTATATTAGGTATTGCTGCAGGTTGTCTGGGGACAAGCTTAATTACGGGGCTCGACATTGATCCTCAAGCGCTTATTGCAACGGAGCAAAATGCTAGCTTAAATAAGCTAGCCATAGAAACACGCACAGCAGATGAACTTCCTTCACAAACCTTTGACCTCGTCATTGCCAATATTTTGGCTAACCCACTAATCCAACTAGCTAGGGATCTAACACATCTAATGAAGCCAAATGGAGTTATCGTGCTGGCTGGCCTCCTTGATGAACAGGCCCTAGAAGTCCGTAGTGCATATCCGTCTATTCGATTTAATGCAGACATGTCAAAAGATGGCTGGACCCTACTCTCCGGAACGCAAATTTTGCAACGATGATGCGTATCGGCCCTCATTTATTTGACAATCCTGTTTGGCTCGCGCCCATGGCTGGAGTCACCGATCGCCCAGTGCGCATGCTATGTCGATCACTAGGTGCTGGAATGGCAATTTCAGAAATGATTCATTCCGACACTAGTCTTTGGGATACGCGAAAAAGCAACCGCAGACGGGATACGCATAACGAGCCTGGACCTATTTGCGTGCAGATCGCTGGATATGATCCAATCATGATGGCTAAAGCTGCTAGAGCACATGAAGAGCGCGGCGTAGATATCATTGATATCAACTTAGGATGTCCTGCAAAAAAAGTCCTGAAAAAAGCAGCAGGGTCGGCATTGATGCGAGACGAAGCGCTTTGTGCGGAAATTTTCAAAAGTGTCGTGCGTGCAGTTCAGGTTCCAGTAACAGTGAAAATGCGCACCGGCTGGGACCATCTCTCAAAAAATGGTCCTTTGATTGCCAAAATGGCGCAGGATATTGGCCTTCAAGCAGTGACAATGCATGGTCGCACTCGCTGCGATATGTTCAAAGGTGACGCCGAGTATGAGACCATTTGTCGAACTCGTGACTCAATTAATATTCCTTTGATTGCAAACGGGGACATCGATTCCACAGCTAAAGCAAGACACATTCTGAATGTAACTGGCGCAAATGCTGTCATGATTGGGCGTGGCACCCAAGGCGACCCTTGGTTACCCGGAATAATTGCGTCCGAACTGTTGGGTCATTCAAGAATACGCCCTGTAATTGAAGAGCAAATTCGAACTATGGCTGAACTTATTCGACAAATACAAATATTTTACGGAGAACCAACCGGTATAAAGATGGCCCGGAAACACATGCAGTGGTTTCTAAAACGATTTGCAAATGGAGCTAAAGCATGGTCACAATTACATTCAATTGTTGATCCAGACGAACAGTATCAACATTTTTTAGAATTAATAGACGGAGGAGGTCTCCGCGATGGGGCTCAAAGACCTGGTCAAAAAGTATATAGACCAGTATTTGAACGAACTCGATGGTGAAGTGCCGCAAGATTTGTACGGTCTAGTGATCGGTCAGGTAGAAAATGCGTTGCTTGAAGTCGCGCTCGCTCAAACTAACAATAATCAGTCCAAAGCTGCAGAAATTTTGGGTATCAGTCGGGGGACACTACGAACTCGCATGAAACTTTACGGGCTGCTCCCCTAGACTGATATACTCCAGACTTTTTTAAGAAGGTCCTGCCGAGATGTCAGTCGTTGACTTATTTAGGGTGCGTCGAGCGTTACTTAGTGTCTCAGACAAGACAGATTTATTAGAATTTGCCCAGAATTTACATGGCCTTGGGATTGAGTTGGTCTCCACAGGCGGCACTTACCGCCTCCTGAAAGAAGCGGGATTGCCTGCACTCGAAGTATCTTCAGTAACAGAATTCCCAGAAATAATGAATGGACGTATCAAAACACTCCATCCCAAAATTCATGGGGGAATTCTCGGGCGTCGAGATTTAGATCAAGACGTCATGGATGAACATAGTATTCGGGAAATCGATCTGGTATGCGTTAATCTTTATCCCTTCAAATCAACCATGGAAAATCCTAATAAAACGCATGAAGATACCATCGAAAATATTGATATTGGTGGGCCTGCAATGGTGCGTGCAGCGGCAAAGAATCACAGATTCGTAGCTATAGTTACAGCACCTCATCAGTATCCATCCATAATATCAGCGTTGCAGGTAGATGGTTTAACTTTGGAGGCCAGGCAAGAGCTAGCTAAAGTTGCATTTCAATATACAGCTATCTACGATGGAGAAATAGCGAATTACCTCGGTCGAGAGGCAGTCTTACCTCAGTATCCAGAGAAATTGTTTCTGCACTTTGAAAAAATATCTAAGCTCCGTTACGGTGAAAATCCACATCAGTCAGCAGCACTTTATCGTGATCCAAGTGTGGCTGGGGATTGTATTGGCTCATCTACCCAACTCGCGGGAAAAGCGCTGTCCTTCAATAATATTGTAGATACGGATGCAGCACTTGAATGCGTTCGCCAGTTTGAGGAAGCCGCATGTGTAATCGTCAAGCATTCTAATCCCTGCGGTGTGGCCATCGATAAATCAATCCTTAATGCCTATGAAAAAGCGTTCGAAACTGATCCAACAAGTGCTTTTGGTGGCATCATCGCATTCAACAGACCGCTAGACAAACTCACTGCAAATCACATACTCGAACGGCAATTTGTTGAGGTCATCATAGCACCCGGAATTCAAGACGGAGTGCTCCCTTTCTTTGAAAAAAAGCCATCTGTCAGATTGCTAGTCGTTGACTCACTCATTCAGAGCAATCCACAACTAGATTACCGTCGTATTCAAGGCGGACTGCTTGTTCAAGACACTGATATAGGATCAATAACTAAGAATGATCTCACTTGCGTAACAAATTCCTCGCCTACAGAACGCCAATTAAATGATTTATTATTTGCTTGGAAAGTTGCAAAATTTGTCAAATCCAACGCAATTATCTACGCGAAAAATAATCAAACCATTGGCATTGGCGCTGGCCAGATGAGCAGAGTCTACTCTGCACGCATCGCGGAAATTAAGGCTCAGGATGCATGCTTGCAGGTAATCGGAAGCGTGATGGCTTCAGACGCATTTTTCCCATTTCGTGACGGAATTGATACCGCAGCTGAAGCAGGCATCTCAGCCGTCATTCAACCTGGTAATTCAATTCGAGATAATGAAGTTATAGATGCAGCCAATGAGCATGGAATCGCAATGTTATTTACCGGCATGCGCCATTTCCGACATTAAGGATCAACCATGAAAGTTTTAGTTATTGGGAGTGGCGGACGTGAGCATGCATTATCTTGGAAACTAGCCCAATCGGCCCGTATTTCTGAAGTCTTTGTGGCTCCCGGTAATGCAGGCACGGCTCTTGAACCACAAGTTACAAACGTTAATCTTTCAGCATGCGATCTAAATGGACTGGTCTCATTCGCTGAAGATCATCAAATCGACTTTACGATAGTTGGACCTGAAGGCCCCCTTGTTGCCGGCATCGTAGATCGGTTTGAGGCTAAAGGTATGTACTGTTTTGGACCACGAGCAGTTTGCGCACAGCTAGAGGGTTCAAAAGTATTCACCAAAGCATTTTTGAACCGCCACAAAATTCCTACAGCGACCTATTGCACATTCACCAACATAACTGATGCGGAAGCATATCTTGATCGGGTGGGCGCACCAATTGTGGTCAAAGCAGATGGACTGGCTGCTGGCAAGGGAGTGATCCTTGCACAGACAACTATCGAAGCTAAATTAGCTGCTCGCAACATGCTGGAAGGCAACCAATTTGGTGATGCCGGAAATAGAATAGTCATTGAAGAATTCCTTGCAGGTGAGGAAGCAAGTTTCATAGTAATGGTTGATGGTATAGATGTACTTCCTTTGGCCTCATCGCAAGACCACAAAGCGGCATACAATGGAGATAATGGGCCTAATACAGGGGGAATGGGTGCCTACTCACCAGCACCTGTGGTTGATCAAATATGTCATGACCGCATCATGTCTGAGATCATTCGGCCTACTCTTCATGGTCTGATAGCTGATGGTATGCGCTATAGGGGATTCTTATATGTAGGAATCATGGTGGCAGAGGATGGCTCGCCCAAGGTACTCGAATATAACTGCCGTTTCGGCGATCCAGAAACACAACCAATTCTAGTCCGACTAAAAACCGATCTTATCGAGCTTATCGAAGCTGCTTGCCATGGTAAATTGAAGAATAAAATTGCGCGTTGGGACTCTAGAGCAGCTTTAGGCGTTGTGATGGCAGCACCAGGATACCCCGAAGAATATCCGATAGGTGCTGAAATCGCACTCGGCGAGATAATGAATGACACAAAAATATTTCATGCGGGAACAATCATGCAAGGAGACCATATCCTATCTACTGGAGGACGCGTGCTTTGCGTCACCGCATTGGGATCTGGAGTCGCCGAAGCCCAGAAAAAAGCCTACGAATGCCTAGATACGGTCGATTTTGATAGTGCACAATATCGAACAGACATCGGCTATCGGGCAATCCAAAGGGAGCAACATTCAAAAGATTGATAATGGAATGATTCCGCTCATTGCGATTTGACTCGGAGTAATCCTAGTGCCAATCGCCTGTATCTTTACCCCATGGTGTTCTGCAAGCACGCAGGCTTCCGCAAAATCTAAATCAATAGAGGCATGTGGTCTAATACGACGAATGCCTGTATGCATAGCCACCAGTAATAGATGTGTTTCGACTCCGCTTTTTGCTAACTCAGTCATTAACTTAACGTGTTTAACTGCTCGTTCTGACGGAGCATCAGGAAACAAGCCTTGACCATCAAGCTCACACAGTGTCACCGATTTAATCTCGACGAATATCGGCCGATTCTCCCGCTCTAGCTCTAAGTCAAATCGATGTTTGCCCACGCGAGGCTCTCGTCGAATAAGGGTCGCACCTTCAATCCATTGAAGCAGAGCTGTCTCAGCCACCAACTGGTTTGCTCTAGCTGTATTCACACAAACTAATCCTTTTGATGTCTCAACCAATTCCCAGGAGAAAAGGAGCTTTCTCCCTGGTCGCTGCCGACGAATCCATACACGCGAGTGCTCATTCAGCAGGCCCGTCATACGACCGGTATTTGCACAATGAGCAGTTACAACACCCTCTGCGGTTTCGATATCTGCAAAGAATCGTTTGTAACGTTTAATCAAATACCCCTCAATTAGGGGCTCAGAAAATTCAATCACCAATAAACCCTGCGATTCGCCGTAAGGCCTCTTTAAGTCGCGGCAGAGGCTGCGTATAAGCAATTCGGATCCACGTGTTAGGCAGACTTCGAGAAAAATCAATGCCAGGTGTAATTGCCACACCGGTCTCATTAATCAGTTGAGCACAGAATGCTTTTGCATCAGATGTAAGCGCAGACGCATCCACAAAAATATAAAATGCGCCCTCTGGCTCCGCTATAATTTGAAATCCCAATTTCTTCAAACGAGGAATCATGAAATCTCTGCGATTCTTTAATTCCATCCTGTGTGATTCTGCGGCTTCCAAAGCTTGCGGCTCAAAACAAGCTAGAGCAGCTTCTTGGGCAAAAGAAGGAGCACAGATAAATAAATGCTGAGCCAACCGCTGAGTAGCTTCAAGGGCATATTCCGGTATGACCAGCCAGCCTAAACGCCATCCGGTCATATTAAAATATTTAGAAAAACTGCCGACCACGAAATGTTGTTCCGACAACATCAGGCTACTTCTGAGTTCATCTGTGAACGATAAGTTTTGATAGATTTCATCAACGATCAAGTGTCGCTTGGTTTCCTCACACCATTTAATGATTCGTCGCAGTTGCTCTTGAGGAACAGCCTGCCCAGTGGGGTTCGCCGGATGCGCAAGGATCAAGGTGCGATCCCTGTCTGTTGCTTCTGTGGCCAACTGTTTTTGTGTTGGATGGAAATGTTGTAAGGCGTCGGTTTGAACCCAATGAACTACGCCACCAACTGCCTCGACAAAACGAGGATTGCACGGATAAGTAGGATCCGCTACCAATACTCCATCTTCCGGATTAGTAGTTGCTGCAGTTGCCAGCAACAGTGCACCAGATGCCCCAACTGTAATTTGGATGCGCTCTTCAGGGACAATAGTATCCCGAGTGCCGTACCACTTCGACAGCGCTCGTCGAAGCTCGATAATGCCTCTAGCGTCAGTATAACGAGTTCGGCCAGATTGCAGTGCATTGCAGGCGCGCTCAACTACAGATGGAGCAGTAGGGAAATCAGGCTCTCCAACTTCGAGATGAATAACATCCACACCTTGAAGCTCTAATTGTTCAGCAATTCTAACAACTTCCATGACATGAAACGGGGGAATATTAGAAAGCCGTGCCGCAAGAATTGGTCTGTCGATTGATCTCAATGTATTCTCCCATTGAAAGAAGGTGGTACAGTCGCAATTGTTCTGATATTTTCCCCCGTCCGATTTCACAGTTTGGAGTTTCGCCGACTATGGCAACCAGTAAACAAGATTCTCTTTTAGGCTACGTTGAACCTTATGAGACAGTAAAAAACGAAGAGTACATGAGTGAGTCAATGCGAAAGCATTTTATACGGATTCTGGATCAATGGAAAAAGAATCTTATGGAAGAAGTAGATCGCACTGTTTCGCATATGAAAGAAGAAGCAGCGAACTTTGCTGATCCAGCAGATCGTGCTACTCAGGAAGAGGAGTTCAGCCTTGAGCTTCGCACACGTGATCGAGAGCGTAAACTGATTAAAAAGATAGATAAAACTCTCGAAGCGATCGAAAGTGACGACTATGGGTTCTGCGAAACCTGCGGTATCGACATTGGGCTCCGTCGCCTAGAGGCTCGGCCAACAGCAACTCAATGCGTAGACTGTAAAACTCTCGATGAATTGCGTGAAAAGCAAACGGGTGCATAGCCCTTGGTGAGTTATTACCGCGGTCGGTTTGCGCCTTCAGCATCTGGCCCACTACATATTGGCTCTATTTTTGCCGCCCTCATGAGTTATCTCGATGCCCAGTTCAACCGTGGCAATTGGTTGATTCGTATTGATGACCTTGATGAAAAACGTTGTAGATCTCTATATGTGGATCAAGCCCTAAAATGCTTGGACGCCTTTGGCCTCCGATCAAACGATCCTGTTGCCTATCAGACAGAACGACTCAATGAGTATCAGTCAGCTTTCTTAACTCTAAACGAATTAGGCTTACTCTATTCTTGCGACTGTTCTAGAAAATCGCTTCCTGCCGGTCCTTATCCAGGAAGTTGCAGACACCGACTGGGCAAGCCACTCATTGATACACTTGCCACACGTATCAACGCCTCTGGAATCAACCTCTTCGTTAACGATCTGATTATGGGTCCACGCATGACGGAACCACATGGTGATTTCATCGTAAAACGTCGCGATGGACTGTTCTCATATCAATTGGCCTGTGCCATTGATGAGCAAATAGATGGAATTACATTCGTAATTAGAGGCGTAGACTTATTAGACTCTAGTCCGAGACAGTCCCTAATAACAAAAGTACTCGGGTATTCAAGCCCACAATATGGACATTTTCCGGTGTTACTTGGCCCCGACAGCTCAAAACTATCAAAGCAAACCTTTGCACAGGCGGTCAATTGGGATGAGCCTGGAAGAACTTACGCGCAACTGGCATCGCTTTTGTTACAAAACGAAATGCCTGAAACAACTGAATCTCCTGATTCTTGGCTGAATTATTTCATGACTTTAGGTAATCCAAGAGAGCTAATAAAAGGCTTTTTAAGGGCAAATACCTTTTCGCTTTAGAAGAAAGTACACTATGGCTGGACAAGGATACACATGACAACGCTACTTATTGTTACAAGCGAACCTAAAGTCGGAAGATCCATAAAAACTGAACTTGAAAAAGTCGGTTATAAGATTATGGTTGCAAGTAATCTAAAAGCAGCTAAAGACTATTCGCAAGAATTCAGTTGCGTGATTTGTGAACATATTCTCTCCGATGGATCAGGATTAGATCTTGTCGACCACTATAAGAATATCCCTCTGATTTTTTTACTAGAGCCAAAGTCGCAGCAGGCAGGACTTGTCGCAATGCGTCGTGGTGCATTTGATTGCCTCGCAAAACCATTAGAAAACAAGGACTTAATAAGAGCAGTTGACAGGGCTGTGGCTGTGCTGAGTCATTCCGGTAGAGAGGACGGAATGATTGGCCAGTGTGACCAGATCTTAAAACTTAAAAAACAAATTTCACGGGTAGCACCTTTGGGTACAACGATTCTTATTGGTGGTGAGTCAGGCACTGGTAAAGAGCTTGTTGCGAAGGCCATTCACCTGCAATCCCTACGTTCCAAGCGCGATAATATTTCAGTTAATTGCGCTGCTATTCCTGAATCATTGGTTGAGGCGGAGCTATTTGGCCATGTGAAAGGAGCATTTACCGGCGCAACGCAAGACCGTCAGGGTTTAATCGAATCGGCGGACCAGTCCACTCTATTTCTAGATGGAATTGGTGAGCTCCCAATCGCAGCTCAGTCTCGATTACTTCGCGTTCTTCAGGAAGGAGAGATCCGCCGCGTTGGTAGTACTGATGGAAGATATGTAGATATCCGTCTGATCGCGGCAACCCATCGAAATCTGCTAGATATGGTTGCACGGGGTCAGTTCAGAGAAGACCTCTATTATCGATTGAACGTAATCGAACTTCGATGTCCAGCACTTCGCGAGCGAAATGACGACATAATGATCTTAGCCCAGTCTTTTTTAAATGATGCCAAAATACGAATGGATAGAAGCACACTGAAGTTCAGTAAGAGTGCTAAAGTTGCTTTGATGAGTCATGCATGGCCAGGGAATATCCGAGAACTGCAAAATGGAATCGAACGCGCTGTTGTCCTGTGTGAAGGACCTTGTATCGAAGCGGTAGATCTTGGATTAAACAATTTTAGTTCAGATAAACTGAGTTTCAGCGCAAGTGAACAGCGTCTTCAAATAGAACCTCGGCCGGTACTGTCATTAGAGGACTACTTCCAACACTTTGTTCTATCACATGAAGATCATATGAGTGAAACTGAGCTTGCAAAGCGTTTAGGTATAAGTAGAAAAAGTCTGTGGGAGCGGAGAAACCGTCTCGGAATTCCTCGTCGAAAAGATGATACAAATGACGATGAACACTAAGTCGTTACTTTACGTAACCTTAATCAAGCCCCCCCATAAATTATTCAATACTTAAGTCTAGATTGAAAAAAAAAGATTCTTTTAATCCTTATTAAATCATAATCTTAATAATTAAGGAATAAGTTGGCACAGCATGTGCTGGTTTATATATGTTCGAGATAATTCTAATAAAATGAACATCAACAGCTAAAGTAATAAAAAGTAGCTGATTAAGATTACGGTTCACTGTGAGAACTTGATTTAGTGGGACCAAATGAGGTCTTTGAGGCGATAACTAGAATAAAAGCTAAATGCTGAAGTGCTTGGGTCACGGAAGCAACTAAAGGTATAGATTGCACACTGAAATGTAATTTTGTAAAACATACGAACAACAATAATAATAA
>CAZFNA010000063.1:0-11687 GCA_964520465.1 uncultured Pseudomonadales bacterium
TCTTTGCCGGCAGCAATTGCCGGAATAGCACCTAACGGACCTACTTCAGAGTTCAAATTGATGGCAGGTGGTTCTGGCTCAACTTCCGGCTTACGTGGAAAAATAGCTTTTGGTGCATTCATGTGGGCATCGAAACGTCTTTTTGCCTCTAAAGGAGCATCCTGACGAATACGTCGTGCACTGGGCACCAATAATATTTTTCCCTTTTCAAGTGCATTAATATTGCTGAACTCAAACACATCAGGATTTTCGTCATATAGCGCCATGATTACTTGCTCAATCGTCGCATCTTCTGGCTGAACACGTGACGCAAGTCTCCACAAAGTGGATCCATTAGGGACTATTAACGTCACTTGCTTTTGAGCCTGAGACTCGCCGCTTGGTTTAGACTCCGCATTTGACAAACTACCCTGTAGAGGCACTTCAACAACGAGGTTCGGCAAAATTTCGGTCACGGCTGGCTGATAAACCTTTTCAGGATTTTCTCCGATTTCCAGCGACACTGGAATTAATACTGACCCATCAGGCGTAAAGACCTCGATCAAAGTAGTCAATTCAGGCTTCATCCAAGCCGTGGCAGTTCGAATTACCAGTTCCACGGCGCCATTAGAGCCGTCGACAGCATAAGTCAAGCTAGATAGGCTGTCGGGACGTTCAATACCTCGTTCTGTGAAAGCCACCTCCGATGCCAGTAACGGAAAAATTTGAGTTGGTGTCACGGCCGCCAAATCAGTCACTTCAATTCTAACTTCCAGAGGTTCGCCCTGATGGGAATTCACCAGAGGAGTCTCCCAGTTGAGGGCCAGTGCAAGTGCCGGAAAGCACATCAGGCCAAGAGCTATTAAATAGCTCATTCAGAAATCCCTAACTCATTCAAGACGATACTTTTCGCTTCCTGCGCCCAAATAGTTTTTTCCAAGTCTGCAGAGACCATTAAATTAATCCAATCTTTTGAGACCTTACGCACATAGATCTTCATCTCGGCATCACCATCAACGCGTCCGGTATTTGGCGCAATACTCAACCCCTCCTCATAGTTGGCATTGCCTAGAGAAAGAACAGAATCAAAACCAGTTTTAGTGGACAATTTCATCCATAAGCTTGCATGGATGGTATAAAACGCATCCGATTGATAACGCTCGATAGATATTGCTGCACCATTTAATGCAGGAATCGTCTGCAGAGACTCAATCAATCCGCTGTCATCAAGTGTCCGGCAATTAAATGCAAGTGTTCCACCAAATGGCTGAGGCTCAGGATCGCGTCCGTTAAACAATTGTGTGACCTGACTAGCTAATGCCTCAACTCCGCCTGTGATTTCAGCGACCGGTTCACGAACGACTCCGTGTAGTGCGCCGATTGCATTCGGATCCAGAAACGACAGCATCCGCCTCAACAGCGAAACGGAAGACAAGCTGGGCCTAAATACCTGCGCATCGCCCACATAACTGTGACTCAGATCCAGTACTAAGGTCGCGTCGCTAAAATCAACTTCTGCATCCGACTGAATAACTACCGTCCGGCCACGCCAACGCCTAGCTTCCCCAGCATGTTCCATCGAATCAACGAGACGCAGTCGATAGTCTGCATCGATAGACTCAAGACTTTCAAGAATTGCGTCCGCCAGACCAGATCCACCTCCTGTGATCACTATATCTTTCACTAAGAATCCCTAAGAATCGAGAGCATACGCCTCAGTGGCTCAGCAGCACCCCAAAGTAATTGATCCCCAACGATGAAGGCATTCAAATACTCGGGACCAATATTCATTTTACGAACTCTGCCGACTGGAATCTTTAATGTTCCAGTAACAGCAGCAGGGGTGAGTCGGGCCAACGAATCCTCCCGTTCGTTGGGAATAAGATCTGTCCACTCAGTGCCATTCGCTAACACATCATTTATGTCATCGATTGGAACATCGCAATTTAATTTAATAGTCAATGCCTGGCTGTGACAACGCATCGCACCAACCCGCACACAGGTCCCGTCAATCTGTATCGGATTAGCCTCGCGGCCCAAAATCTTATTGCACTCAGCCATGGCTTTCCACTCCTCACGACTTTGGCCGTTTTCCAGTCTCGAATCAATCCAAGGTAATAAGCTTCCAGCCAGCGGATAACCAAAATAATCAGTGGGAATAGCATCATTCCGAAGCGCATCAGTCACTTTTCGATCAATATCCAAAATCGCTGATGATGGGGTGGCCAGCTCTGCGGCCACCTGTGATTCGAGGTAACCCATCTGGCTGAGCAGTTCACGCATGTTATTCGCTCCGGAACCACTGGCTGCTTGATAGGTCATCGCTGTCATCCAATCAACCCATCCTTCATTAATTAGACTACCAACCGCCATAAGCATTAGGCTCACAGTGCAGTTACCGCCAATAAAATTTTTAACACCCTTCGCAAGCGCCTGATCAATAACGTCTCTATTCACCGGATCCAAGACGATTACACTAGCCGATTGCATTCGTAATGTGGATGACGCGTCAATCCAATAACCATCCCAATCCGATTGCTTGAGCGGACCGTATACTGCATCAGTGTAATCTCCCCCCTGGCAAGTCAAGATCACATCACAGGTCCGCAACGCATCTATCGACATCGCATCCTGTAAAATCTTCTCAGTAGCTTCTATTGGCGCAGTCTGTCCAACCTGTGACGTTGAAAAGAAAGTTGACTCAATCCCAGAAAAGTCGTCTTCGGCTTGCATCCGATCCATCAAAACCGAACCGACCATTCCACGCCAACCAACAAATCCTACGCGCATACTCATTCCTTAGTTCAGTGCTTTCAATACAGCTTCACCCATTGCTCGACATCCAATAATTTGCTCTCCCGATGCCCCTGTCGAAATATCACTAGTCCGCAAACCGGATTCCAACACATGTTTTACAGCTTCTTCAATCTTAGCGGCTACCGTCGGTTCGTTTAGGGAATACTTCAACATCATTGAAACAGATAAAATCATTGCCAGCGGATTAGACACATCCTGGCCTGCTATATCTGGCGCTGAACCATGACAGGGTTCATACAATCCTTGGTTGAACGAGTTCATTGAGGCAGAAGGCAACATGCCGATCGATCCCGTCAGCATTGCGGCAACATCCGACAGTATGTCCCCGAATAAATTACCCGTGACCATCACGTCAAATTGCTTTGGTGCTCGCACTAACTGCATCGCAGCGTTGTCAACATACATGTGCGACAACTCAACCTCTGGATACTCTTGGCTAAGATTTTGCATCACCTCTCGCCACAAAACGGTCACTTCAAGCACGTTAGCCTTATCTACTGAGCAAAGCTTCTTATCTCGTTTCATGGCTGCAGCGAATGCTATCCGACCAATTCTTTCAATTTCTGACTCTGAGTATCTGTCTGTGTTGAAGCCAACGCGTTGCCCAGGCTGTCCTTCGATACCACGCGGCTCACCAAAATAAATACCCCCAATAAGTTCACGAACTATAAGAAGGTCTAGTCCACTGACCACCTCCTCTTTCAACGTCGAGGCAGAAGCAAGCTCCGGATAAAGTAACGCAGGCCTCAGATTAGCAAATAAGTTTAGGCCTGCACGGATTGTCAACAAGCCTTTTTCTGGACGATTGGACAAGGGCAAGCTATCCCACTTAGGACCGCCAACAGCACCTAAAAGAATGGCATCGGCATGCCCAGACTTATTAAGAGTCTGCTCGGGTAGCGGTTCTCCTGTGGCATCTATAGCTGCGCCCCCAATCAGACACTCTTCCGTCTGAAGACCCAATGAAAAGCGATCATTAACCCGGTCTAAGACACGGCTAGCTTCAGTCATAATTTCAGGACCAATGCCGTCCCCACTCAAAAGAATCACATTTGGCAAGCTATATCCTTAATTTCTCATCAGCCAGGGGGATTGGATCGAAAGTTTCTTTTCATAAGCTCGAATCGCATCAGCATCCTTCAGCGACAATCCAATTTCATCGAGCCCCTCCAAAAGACAAGTCTTTCTAAACGAGTCGATCTCGAATGATGCGCTAAATCCGCCCGGCCCTTGGACAGTCTGGTCTACTAAATCAACAGTAAGATGTAGTAATTTGTCACCAAGTGCAATCTCGAATAAAGACTCAATTTCAGCTTCATTTAGAACGACAGGTAAAAGACCATTCTTACAACTATTATTGAAAAAAATATCTGCGTACGAGGGTGCGATCACCGCCCTGAATCCATACTCTAAAATCGCCCAAGGCGCATGCTCACGGCTTGATCCACACCCAAAGTTATCACGCACAAGCAAAATACGCGCATCGCTAAAGCGGGCGTCGTTAAGGATAAAATCTGGGTTAAGCCGACGCTCTCCATGGTCCATCCCTGGATCGCCTGGATCTAAGTAGCGCCAATCATCGAATAGGTTGACCCCAAATCCAGTCCGCTTGATAGACTTCAGATATTGCTTCGGAATAATCTGATCGGTATCAATATTCGCTCGATCCAAGGGCAAAACTACCCCAGTTTCCTTAACAAATTGTTGCATTATTTATCCTCGCATCCACTCCCGGACGTCAACAAATTTCCCTGCTACAGCCGCCGCAGCAGCCATAACAGGACTCACTAGATGCGTTCTTCCACCTGCTCCTTGGCGACCTTCAAAATTGCGATTTGAGGTCGAGGCGCAGTGCTCACCAGACCCAAGTTGATCAGCATTCATCGCCAGACACATTGAGCACCCCGGATCTCGCCACTCAAAACCAGCATCAAGGAAGATTTGATCTAGGCCCTCTTTTTCTGCCTGTGCTTTCACCAGTCCAGAGCCAGGTACAACCATTGCCTGAATAATAGAATTAGCAACTCGCTTACCATCCACAATCCGAGCTGCCTCACGCAAATCTTCAATACGCGAATTTGTACACGAGCCAATAAAAACACGGTCTAATTGAATCGACTGAATAGTCTGATTCGGCCGTAATCCCATATATTTTAGCGCTCGTTCGATAGCACCACGATGAATTGGATCCTCGATCATTCCTGGATCCGGAACCTGGCCGCCAACAGACGTTACCATCTCAGGATTTGTGCCCCACGAGACCTGTGGTTCTATCAGTGAGCCATCAACCAATACCTCCTGATTAAAGAATGAATCTGGGTCGCTAATAAGGTCGGACCACGCATGAACCGCAAGATCCCAGTCTTCTTCCCCGGGTGAAAATGGCCGATTTTTAACGTACTCAATAGTCTTTTCATCAACAGCCACAAGTCCGACCCGAGCACCAGCTTCAATGGCCATATTGCATATTGTCATCCGCCCTTCAATCGATAGCGATTGAATACCTTCACCAGCAAACTCAATCGCACACCCTGTGCCGCCAGCGGTTCCTATCTGCCCAATAATCGCAAGAATCACATCCTTGGCGGTAACCCCAAAGCCAAGTGGGCCTGTGACAGTAACACGCATATTTTTCATTTTTTTTGTGACTAAGCACTGCGTAGCCAGTACATGCTCGACCTCACTAGTCCCTATGCCGTGGGCAAGCGCTCCAAAAGCTCCATGAGTGGCTGTATGACTATCGCCACAAACCACAGTCATCCCAGGAAGAGTTGCACCTTGCTCTGGACCAATCACGTGCACGATGCCGGCACGCGGGTCCCCCATTTTGAACTGCGTTACGTGAAATGCATCACAATTGTTGTCGAGTGTTTCTATTTGTAAACGGCTGATTGGATCCTCGATCGCCGAAACACCTAAAGCCTGATTTTCCGTGGGGACGTTATGATCTACAGTCGCTAGGTTAGTTGCTAATCTCCAAGGTTTTCTACCGGCGAGTGAAAGTCCTTCAAATGCTTGCGGAGAGGTGACTTCGTGCAGCAGGTGTCGATCAATGTAGATCAATGCGCTACCGTCATCTCTTTGTGTCACAAGATGACTGTCCCACAACTTGTCGTATAACGTGCGGCCTGCCATTTTTACTCTCCTGAAAACTAAGCCTCATAGTTTATCAGAAAACCCCGATAACCAAAGGCTCTTAACTAGAAAGATTGCACGCCCAACCGAGCATTCTTCAACCCAAACCAAGCAATCACTGCGGTAATTCCTGCTATGCATCCGGACAGAATGAAAGTCATCGGTCCTCCCAACGGTCCCCATGAAAGACCCGACAGTGTCGCTCCTAATGAACCCCCTAAGCCAAATACTATGCAACTATACAAAGCCATACCACGGCCAGATAGTCGATTCGGAAACCATCGTCTTATGAACTCGATACTGACCGAATGGATTGCACCAAATGTAAACGCGTGCGCTAGTTGCAAAATAATCATTAAGACCACGTGATCAGGAAATAATCCAGTCATTAGCCAGCGCAGCGATCCAATCAGCAAAGATGCTACCAATACAACGCGCAGATCAAGCTGTCGAATATAGCTGGGTAATATAAAGAATAAGACCACCTCCGCCAAAACGCCAAGCGCCCATAATTGGCCCGCTTCAAATGCTGAGAAGCCATGTGCCTGCACATAAAGTGTATAAAAAACATTCAATGGGCCGTGTGTAAGCTGGTTCAGTGAGGCCACACAAAAGAATACAACCACGGCAGGCGTCTTGAGGCGATCAACTACACCACTAGATTCACTCAGGATTTTGCTTGTATTGACGGCTCGTCTTGGAAGAGTTAAAGATATAAAAATCGATAGCCCAAGGCCACCCATAACAAGCCAAGGAAGTGCTCCATAGTTAACTCGAGAAAACAGCCAGCCCGAGCCCAGCATCATAAGTATAAATCCAATAGAGCCCCAGACTCGGATGACAGAGTACCGATGATGCTCGGGGCCTAAATACTCAAGCGTTAACGTATCAAATTGAGCAATAATTGCATTCCAGAAGACACCAAAAACCAAGAGGACTGTACACAGGCCCCAAAAGCCGACATCAATCAACAATAAGCTGGCCGAAAGGGTAGCGCCCACAATACCAATCTGAACGACACGAAGCCGATTCGGTAGCAAGTCGCCTAGAGCTCCCCATAAATACGGAGCTATAATTTTTGATCCAGTTAAAACACCTATGGCAAGTCCAATTTCGCGCGCGCTAAATCCCAAGGACTGAAAAAATGGGCCGAACCATCCAACACTGAGAGCGACTACAGCAAAGTACAGACCGTATAAACTACCGAGCCGAACGCCCGGCACATTCTCACTCACGTCGAGGCGACCCCGGGAATAACCGGTGTATCAGAAATCACATGGCCATTTTGGCCACGGTGTCGCAAGGCATGATCCAAGAGAACCAAAGCCACCATCGCCTCTGCGATTGGAGTTGCACGAATTCCAACACAAGGGTCATGGCGGCCCTTGGTGATTACATCTGCAATTTCACCGTGCCTATTAATGGACTGCCCAGGCGTTGTAATCGAACTCGTCGGTTTCAATGCGAGATGAGCAACTAGAGGCTGTCCAGTGCTGATTCCCCCCAAAACACCGCCTGCGTTATTAGTTAAAAAACCATCGGGAGTTAAAACGTCACGATGCTCGGAACCACGACGATTGACAACTGCCATCCCCTCGCCAACTTCTACACCCTTAACTGCATTTATAGACATTAATGCATGCGCAATATCAGCATCCAAACGATCGAAAACGGGCTCTCCCCAACCAGGTGGAAGTCCATCGGCTACCACAGTGAGACGCGCGCCAATTGAGTCTTCATCTCGTCGGAGTTGTTTCATAAAGACTTCAAGATCATCAATACGATCGGGGTCTGGGCTAAAAAATGGATTAGCGTTTACAAAATCCCAGTCTTTAATTTTACATTGAATTGGACCCAGTTGCGTCAGGCACCCGCGTACACTCACTGAGTAAAGATCTGACAAAACTTTTTTAGCTATTGCACCGGCCGCCACGCGCATAGCTGTTTCACGAGCTGAACTTCGACCACCACCACGATAATCACGGATTCCGTACTTCTGTTCGTAGGTATAATCAGCGTGCGCTGGCCTAAATACATCTTTAATATTGGTGTAATCTTTCGATCGCTGATCCGTATTTCGGATCAGCAAAGCAATCGGAGTACCCGTCGTTACACCCTCAAATACGCCTGATAAAATCTCTACTTCATCTGCTTCACGTCGCTGCGTTGTATGCTTACTCTGGCCTGGCTTTCTACGATCAAGGTCAGCTTGGATATCATCAATAGATAATGAAATTTGTGGCGGACAACCGTCAATCACAGCGACTAGGCCAGGGCCATGACTTTCACCAGCTGTCGTAATTGTAAATAGCGTACCAAACGTGTTCCCGCTCATAAGGTTCCTTGATCAAAGTGCGGAGTATAGTGCATCCAACTCCTGCTTTGAGAGCACGCATACCCCTTGCCCTCCATGTTCAAATTGTAACCACTGTAAAGATCTGCCTGTGATTTCTGTCAGCTCGTGGTCTAAACGTCCCCAAGAATTCCCCACCTCAAGAATCATCAAGCCCCGATCTGATACCCAATTCGTGGCTTGGCTGAGTAACCGTCTCACTAAACGAAGTCCATCTTCCCCAGAAGCAAGCGCCACAGAGGGTTCTTTCTGGTACTCAGGTGGAAGTTCAATCATATCTTCAGCGTCAACATAAGGTGGGTTACAGATGACCAGATCAAAGTGTTGATCAGATAACTTATCAAAAATATCAGATTGAAGGATTTCAAGACGATCATTTACTGCATGTAAGTCCAGATTCTGTTGCGCAACCTCACAAGCCCCTTGCTCAGAATCTATCAGCGTACCGATACTTTCAGAAAAGGTCAGTGCCGTCGCTATTCCAAGACAACCCGATCCACAACAAAGGTCTAAAAAGCGTACCGGCCTATCTTCAGGGACGTCAAACCATGGTTGAAACTCTACACGAATCAACTCAAAAATTGGACTTCTCGGGATCAGAACACGCTCGTCAACAATAAAGGGTAGCCCAGCGTACCATGCTCTTTTTGTCAGCTAAGGCACCGGAATACGATCATGAACACGCCTGTGGATAAGGCTGAGCACTTTTTCTTGTTCGCTGGCAGTGAGCCGGGCATCGAGCAATCGCTCGTCACCATCAGGCGGCAGAGCCAATGCGCCGAACACCAGTGCAAGAGCCTCGTCCCATAACGATTCAGTACCATGACCCAAAACTATGGGGTAACGACCAAATTCAGACAACGCAAATCTTAGAAAATCACGGATTGAGAGCAGCTTTTGCATTGTCAAAGACTAGACAGGTGGAGCACTGAGAGCAAGCAAACTTTCAAACTCAGTGAATAAACACTATGGTATTACCATGGGTAAAGAATCATTCATAAGGTTAATGCAAGAAAGGGGTGTTCAGCCGATCGAACGCGATGTCCGCATTCGTCCAAATAAGAAGATGTCAGCCGAGGATATTGAAGTTGCGCGTGCTCGAGCCGAAGATGCAATAGCTAATCGTTCTCATCATGGACTGTCCACGGAAGAACCGCCCCTAATGAATCCACTCAAACCTCTGGAATATGTTGCATATAAAATCGATCGACGAGCGCTTGCGCTTCTTGATGAGATGCCGTTTCCAGCGCAATACGAAGTCGACTTACACGGACATACGATAGAGGAAGCGGCTTATTCGATTACAAACTTGTTCCAAACTACCAGAGAACGCCGTTTTACTCATATCCGAATAACTCACGGTGTTGGTCGACACAGCAAAGACGGACGTCCTCTACTCAAGTCATATGTGAACCGCTGGCTTAAAAATAATCCAGATATAATAGCATTCTCTAGTGCTCGCAGATCAGACGGAGGGCTCGGTGTTGTAAATGCGGTCACAGTTGGATTGCTTGATGACCGCTGGGAACGAACCTAATTTACCTTTTGGTCTTAACGAATTTCATTAAACGACGCTTCCGCTGCATTTGCCGTTCAGATAATTGATTTTGCCTACCTGCGAAAGGGTTGTCGCCCGATTTAAATTCTATTTTGATGGGTGACCCGGAGATATTGAGCACTCGCCTGTAGATGTTCTCCAAATACCGGCGATATGCTTCAGGAACATCTTTAGTCTGATTTCCATGAATAATGATTCGCGGTGGATTCATGCCGCCTTGATGGGCGTATCTCAATTTAATTCGACGTCCGCGCACCAAAGGAGGTTGATGGTCGGACACTGCATCCTCAAGAATGCGGGTTAATGCGTTAGTTGAAAATTTCGTAACTGCAGCGTCGTATGCTTTTCGGATCGAAGCATATAAATCACCGACGCCAGTTCCATGCAATGCTGAGATGTAATGCACTTTTGCCCAGGGGACAAAAATCAAACGACGACGCAGCATATTACGAACTTTCTCTCGGACATCAGGGTCCAAGTGATCCCATTTATTAACAGCAACAACCAAGGCTCGACCAGCCTCAATCACTGTGCCCATAAGGTGAAGATCTTGCTCAACTAGACCTTCTTGCGCATCAACAACCAAGATCACCACATGAGCATCTTCGATCGCCTGTAGTGTTTTAACAATTGAGAATTTCTCAACAGTTTCACTGACGCGCCCGCGCCGTCGAACCCCCGCAGTATCTATCAAAGTGTAAGTATGTCCGTGTCGCTCGTATGGGATATAGATCGAATCACGAGTCGTCCCAGGAAGGTCAAAAACCACAACCCGATCTTCTCCTAGCATCCGATTCACTAATGTGGATTTGCCAACATTTGGCCTGCCAACCACCCCAATTCGAATACCTGGGGCATTTGTACGTTCCTGGTGGGCATCATCAGGCTCAGCATCGAGTAATTTAAAGTGTTCAAGTAACTCATCAGTAAGGGCACCCACCCCCCTTCCGTGGGAGGCGGCGATCGCACGTGGTTCGCCGAAACCCAAGCCATAAAAATCGCCTAGTACTACGTCGGTATTTTGACCATCAATTTTATTTGCCACGAGCCAAATAGGTGTGTCGGTTCGGCGCAGCATGTCGGCTACAGTTTGATCTGATGCAGACACGCCACTTTTAGCGTCTACCATGAATAGAACGGCATCAGCCTCTTCAATTGCAGCATGAGACTGCTCTGCCATTACCGCATCAATTCCTGCCTCACCACCAGTTAAACCTCCAGTATCAATAAGTAGAAACGGATGGCCAGAGAGCAAGGCACGACCATATTTTCGATCTCGGGTAAGCCCAGAAAAATTAGCCACTAAGGCATCCCGACTGCGCGTCAATCGGTTGAATAATGTAGATTTCCCAACATTTGGACGTCCAACAATTGCAATAACTGGTCTGCTCAAGGAACTAATTCCACTAAGCTCAAATTTCCATCAACCAACTGAATAAGAGCCCCTTTTTTTGTTCCCACCGGCGCGACTATGCCTTTACTACCTCCAATATTTAGTCTGCCTACAATTAACCCATTCGCAGGATTCAATAGATGTAGTTTACCTTCGAAATCCATCACTCCAATAAAATCTCCAATCACGGAAGGAGGACTGAGCTCACGATATTGAAGCTCCTCTGTCGTCCACAGCAACTCCCCAGATGACGTGCCGAATGAGGATACTGTGCCATCAGTTTCAATCACCGTGACAATGTTAAAAGCCAATAATGCCCCCGAGTATGCGTCAGCATCGAAACTCCAAACAAGCTGGCCAGAAGCTGAATCTCGCAAACTCACCTGGCCATTGCGGGTAGATACTGCCACTAAGCCATTCCGAACCGAAGGAGCTCCCTTTGAGTCTACAAT
>CAZFNA010000064.1:0-11532 GCA_964520465.1 uncultured Pseudomonadales bacterium
CGGCCCCCGCCGAGTCTGTCGATACAGAGGACTCCCGATTGAGATCACCTGCAATTTTAATATTAGCAGACGGCACACAGTTTCTGGGTAGTTCCATCGGTGCCGATGGTATGTCCGTCGGCGAAGTAGTTTTTAACACAGCGATGACGGGATATCAGGAAGTTCTGACAGACCCATCGTATGCGCGACAATTGATTACTTTTACTTGCCCGCATATTGGTAACGTTGGCGTTAATCATCAAGATGAAGAGTCTACTCGGATCCACGCTGGAGGATTAATCATTCGTGATCTTCCGTTCTTGCATAGTAATTTTAGGGCAAAAGAATCGCTTGATTCTTATTTGCGCGCATCGGAAGTCGTGGGAATCGCTGATATTGATACGCGCAAGCTAACGCGAATTTTGCGCAATAAAGGCGCTCAACCTGGTGTGGTCATTGCAGGTTCAGATGCCTGTTCTCCTGAAAGTATTTTTCGAGCTAGAGAGTCATTAGCGGCGTTCCCAGGATTGTCTGGCATTGATTTGGCTAAAGAAGTCACAGCGAGTTCAGTATATGAATGGTCTGAGGGTTCTTGGTCAATTAGTGAGGGCTATAGGCAGGTTACAGGAACGCGATTTCATGTCGTTACTTATGATTTTGGAGTTAAACGAAACATTCTTAGAATGTTGGCTGATCGGGCTTGTCGACTGACGGTTGTTCCGGCCCAAACACGCGCTTCTGAAGTTCTAGCCCTCAATCCAGATGGAGTATTTTTATCTAATGGACCAGGCGATCCTGAGCCGTGTACTTATGCTATCGAAGCGATTCAAAATATCTTACAAACGGGCACGCCTATTTTCGGAATTTGTTTGGGGCACCAGTTATTAGGCTTAGCTTCCGGTGCCAAAACTACGAAGATGAAGTTTGGTCATCATGGGGCTAATCACCCGGTGCAAGAGCTAAAAACTGGTGCCGTGATGATCACAAGCCAGAACCACGGTTTCACAATTGAAGATAGCAGTTTGCCGGCGAATCTGAAGGTCACTCATAGGTCGTTATTTGATCAGTCAGTCCAAGGGATTATGAGAACGGATACATCCGCGTTCAGTTTTCAGGGCCACCCTGAAGCTAGTCCTGGTCCGCATGACGTTGCCCCAGTGTTTGATCAATTTATTACGAACATGGAGACCAGTTAATGCCAAAACGGTCCGATCTGAAGTCGATTTTAATCATCGGAGCAGGTCCTATAGTGATAGGTCAAGCCTGCGAGTTCGATTACTCTGGAGCTCAAGCGTGCAAAGCACTTCGTGAAGAAGGCTACCGTGTGGTTTTAGTTAACTCTAACCCTGCGACAATTATGACTGACCCTGTAATGGCAGATGCAACATATATTGAACCCATACTCTGGCAGTCTGTAGCAAAGGTAATTGAAAAAGAACGTCCGGGTGCTCTGCTTCCAACTATGGGTGGCCAAACAGCACTGAACTGCGCGCTTGATCTTGATCGAGAGGGTGTGCTTAAAAAGTATGGTGTTGAGCTCATCGGCGCCAATGCGGATGCAATCGATAAGGCAGAAGATCGGAATAGATTTGACAAAGCCATGAAGTCGATTGGCTTAGAGACCCCTCGGAGTCATATTGCACATTCTAAAGATGAGGCGCGAGCTGCAGCAAGCGATTTGGGTTACCCCTGCATAATCCGTCCTTCTTTTACAATGGGCGGTTCGGGCGGAGGAGTTGCCTATAACCGGGAGGAATTTGAAGAGATTTGTGAGCGCGGATTAGATTTATCTCCAACCAATGAACTTCTAATTGATGAGTCTTTACTCGGCTGGAAAGAGTATGAAATGGAAGTGGTGCGGGACTGCAAAGATAATTGCATCATCATATGCTCGATAGAGAACTTTGATCCTATGGGCGTACATACGGGTGATTCGATCACTGTAGCTCCTGCGCAAACGTTAACGGATAAGGAATATCAGATCATGCGTAATGCTTCTATAGCAGTATTGCGTGAGATTGGTATTGAGACTGGTGGTTCGAATGTGCAATTCGCTGTGAATCCTGAAGATGGTCGTCTGATTGTTATCGAGATGAATCCTCGTGTCTCTCGCTCATCAGCTCTTGCATCTAAGGCCACGGGATTTCCAATTGCTAGGGTTGCCGCCAAGTTGGCAGTAGGATTCACATTGGATGAATTATCAAACGAAATAACCGGTGGCGCAACGCCTGCCTCTTTTGAGCCATCTATCGACTATGTGGTGACAAAGGTTCCACGATTTACATTTGAAAAATTTCCTCAAGCTGATAGCCGCTTGACGACTCAGATGAAGTCGGTCGGTGAAGTAATGGCAATTGGTCGGAGCTTCCAAGAATCAATACAGAAGGCACTTCGTGGTTTGGAAATTGGCGTTTGTGGTCTGGATCCGACTTTTGAATGGGATTCCGATGAGTCACTTCAGGCTATGCGTCACGAACTCGCAAATCCAGGGCCTCATCGCCTTTGGTGTGTAGGGGATGCGCTGCGAAGTGGAATGGGTGTGGATGAGCTACACCGTATTTCAAAGATCGATCCTTGGTTCTTAGCTCAAATCGAGGATCTTATTTTTGAAGAAAGTCGCCTCAGCCAAATGACGTTATCAGATCTGAATCGGGATGCATTTTGGCGTCTCAAGCGCAAGGGCTTCTCGGACAAGCGACTATCAATGTTGCTCTGTGTGTCTGAAAAAGAGCTGCGCCAGCGTCGTTTAAAAATGGGCGTTCGCCCAGTATACAAGCGAGTCGATACTTGCGCTGGTGAATTCGCGACGCCTACTGCTTATCTTTACTCTACTTATGAAGATGAGTGCGAAGCAAATCCTTCATCTCGTGACAAGATTATGATTCTTGGCGGCGGTCCAAATAGGATTGGTCAAGGTATAGAGTTTGACTATTGCTGCGTGCATGCTGCGTTTGCAATGCGAGACGATGGTTATGAGACGATCATGGTGAACTGTAACCCCGAGACTGTGTCTACTGATTACGATACGTCTGATCGATTATTTTTTGAGCCGGTGACATTAGAGGATGTGTTAGCGATTGTCGAAGTCGAGAAGCCAAAGGGTGTCATTGTCCAGTTTGGTGGCCAGACACCTTTAAGATTAGCTCGTGATTTAGAGGCGGCCGGTGTTCCGATCATAGGAACATCACCCGAGGCTATTGATAGAGCTGAAGACCGTGAGCGATTTCAGCAAATGGTGGGCCGCCTGGGGTTAAGGCAGCCAGCCAACGCTACCGCTAGAAGCCTGGAGGAAGGCCTTTCGCTGGCAGAGACGATTGGATTCCCATTGGTAGTTCGGCCTTCTTATGTGTTGGGCGGAAGAGCTATGGAAGTAGTTTCTAATATGGCCGAATTGAAGCGGTACTTACAGGATGCGGTAAATGCGAGTGAGGACTCCCCGGTATTGCTGGACCGCTTTCTTGATCCGGCCATTGAAGTCGATATTGATGCGGTCAGTGATGGCAGTCGTGTAGTCATAGGGGCCATCATGGAGCATATAGAGCAGGCAGGGGTTCACTCTGGCGACTCAGCGTGCTCTCTGCCCCCTTATAGTCTTCCTGGGCATATCCAAGACAAGATTCGCGACCAGGTCATTCTTATGGCGCACGAGCTGAATGTAGTTGGGCTGATGAATGTTCAAATGGCTGTGCAGGGTGAGAATATATATGTGATTGAAGTAAACCCGCGTGCATCTAGGACGGTCCCTTTCGTATCTAAATGCATCGGTGTCTCTCTTGCGAAAGTAGCGGCTCGATGTATGGCTGGTATAACGCTTGCAGCTCAGGGCATAACGACAGAATTGATACCGCCTTATTACAGCGTAAAGGAGAGCGTCTTCCCGTTTGCGAAGTTTCCGGGGGTGGATCCCATTCTTGGGCCAGAGATGAAATCTACAGGCGAAGTTATGGGCACTGGAGATAGTTTTGATGAAGCTTTTGCTAAGGCTCACGCAGCAGCGGGTGATCGATTACCTGAAGTTGGTTGTGCATTTTTGTCTGTACGTGACGCCGATAAAGAAAGATGTTCTGGCTTGGCAAAAACATTGGTTGCAATGGGTTTTGAACTGGTCGCGACCCAAGGTACGTGTGATTATTTACAGCGGATCGGCGTTGAATGTGAGCGCGTAAATAAGGTAATGGAAGGTCGTCCTAATATTGTTGATATGATCAAGAACGACGCAATTGATTTTATAGTGAATACCACAGAGGGTCGGCAGGCAATTAATGACTCGGCAACTATTCGTCGGTCCGCATTAAACCGGAAAGTTTGTTATACCACCACATTGGCGGGCGGCGAATCAATAGTGCGCGCGGTTAAATTTGGTGATGAGCGTGAAGTGCGACGTTTACAAGATTTGCATCAATGCATCAAAGCGGAATAATATAAAGTCATGAGTAAAATACCAATGACTAAAACTGGAGAGTCATCTCTTCGAAGTGAGTTACAGAACCTGAAACAGGTAGCTCGCCCGCGCATCGTGGCTGCAATTGCTGAGGCTCGAGAGCATGGTGATTTAAAAGAAAATGCGGAATATCACGCGGCTCGTGAGCAGCAGAGTTTTTGTGAGGGCCGCATTAAAGATATTGAAGCAAAATTGTCTCACGCTCAGGTAATTGACGTGTCACAAATAGAAAATACGGGAAGAGTGATTTTTGGTGTTACTGTTACTTTGCTTAACCTTGCAAAAAATGAATTGGTAACCTATCGCTTGGTTGGTGAAGATGAAGCGAATATCAAAGATGGAAAAATATCTGTGACTTCACCGATAGCTCGGGCCTTGATAGGAAAGGCTGAAGGTGAGGACGTGTCCGTTACTACACCAGGTGGAATCGTTGAGTATGAAATCGAAACTGTTGAGCACTTGTAGTCTAAATAGGGCGTATTAAGTTTGACAGGCGGGGGTTTGGTCTCTCTGCAGACCGAAATAAAAGGGCAACAGCGCCAGTCGATTGCACGCAATAGGCTCCCGTTTCATGGCATAGAGAGGCGATCAGGGTTGTTCGAGTGTTGCGTTCAGCGCGAACCTTGACTTTGATTAGTTCATGATCAGTCAGCGCTCGATTCAATTCTTCTAGAAGTCCAGTAGACACTCCCTGATCGCCGATAATTACGATTGGCTTCAAATGATGCCCAATTGCCCGCATTTGTTTTTTTTGTTCAGGCGTTAACATCACAGTCGTCTCCAAATAAAAGGGAGAAGGAGTTTAGAGCAAAACATGGCACGATCCAAGTCCAGTGATCGCTGGTTAAAAGAACATTTCGATGATCCATATGTGCAGAAAGCGCAGGTTCAAGGCCGTCGGTCACGCGCAAGTTTCAAGTTGGAAGAGGTGCAGCGTAAGGATGGTCTGATCCAGCCCGGTCACGTAGTAGTGGACTTGGGCGCGGCTCCTGGCAGTTGGACCGAGCTTGCTGCAAGTTGGACAGGCCCTTCAGGCTGCGTTTTTGCTCTTGATATTTTGCCAATGGACTCAATCGCTGATGTCGATATCATTTTAGGAGATTTTACTGAAGAAAATGTGTTGACCACACTGTTGCAAAAGCTAAATGGCGCAAAGGTAGATGTGGTTCTTTCAGATATGGCACCTAACATGTCAGGCAATAAATCCGTCGATCAGCCAAAGGCGATGTATCTGTGCGAACTAGCGCTTGATTTTGCGAGGCTGACTTTAAGCCCAGGCGGTTCATTTTTCATTAAAGTCTTTCATGGCGAGGGTTTTGATGCTTTTTTTAATGAACTTCGGTTGGAATTTTCTATCTTGAAAACACGAAAGCCCAGCGCGTCTCGTTCGCGTAGTCGAGAGACGTATCTTTCGGCAAAAGGATTTCGTAGTTAATTGCCCTTTGATTTCCGTTGGATTGCCCAAATAAACACCTGTATATTGAGGAGTTCTGATCCCTCTAATCGAATGGAGAAGCACGTGGCGAGAAATTTAGTTCTGTGGTTGGTTATAGCGGCTGTACTGTTAACGGTGTTTAACAATTTCAGTGTGGAAACTCAATCACAGCAAATCAATTATTCTCAGTTTATTGAGGAAGTGAATCGGGATCAGATCCGGCGGGTCATCATTGATGGCCAATCGATCATCGCAACGCGCGCCAGTGGCGATGTTTTTGAAACTGTAAGGCCGACAATCCAAGATCCTCGATTAATGGATGAGTTACTACAACATAATGTCGTGGTCGAGGGTCGTAAGCCACAACAGCAGTCTGTCTGGATGCAGCTTTTAGTGGCAGCTTTTCCAGTGCTAATTATTCTCGCAATTTTCATGTTCTTCATGCGGCAAATGCAGGGCGGAATGGGTGGAGGTCGCGGAGGACCAATGGCTTTTGGTAAGTCCAAGGCACGATTAATCGGTGAAGACCAAATCAAGACCACTTTTGCAGATGTGGCCGGCTGTGATGAAGCCAAGGATGACGTCGCTGAGTTAGTTGAATTTTTGAAGGATCCAGGAAAATTCCAGCGTTTAGGGGGACGAATTCCTAGAGGAGTTTTAATGGCTGGCCCGCCAGGGACCGGTAAGACTTTACTTGCGAAAGCAATCGCTGGCGAAGCAAAAGTTCCATTTTTTACGATTTCTGGCTCTGATTTTGTTGAAATGTTTGTTGGAGTTGGTGCATCGCGCGTTCGGGATATGTTTGAACAAGCTAAAAAGCAAGCTCCATGCATTATTTTTATCGATGAAATTGATGCTGTGGGACGCCAACGAGGGGCTGGATTAGGCGGCGGTCACGATGAACGTGAGCAAACGCTCAACCAATTACTAGTGGAAATGGATGGATTTGATGCTAATGATGGTGTCATCGTTATTGCGGCGACAAATCGACCAGACGTGCTCGATTCAGCATTACTTCGCCCTGGTCGTTTTGACCGCCAGGTAGTTGTCGGACTTCCGGATATTCGTGGTCGAGAGCAAATATTAAAAGTGCATATGAAAAAAGTTCCGGTGGCTCCCGAAGTAGACCCTTCACTAATCGCTCGCGGTACGCCAGGATTCTCGGGTGCGGACTTAGCGAACTTAGTGAATGAGGCTTCACTGTTTGCAGCGCGCGGCAACACTCGGGTTGTTGCGATGAGTCAATTCGAGCAAGCAAAAGATAAGATCATGATGGGCGCAGAACGCAAATCTATGGTAATGAAAGAGTCTGAGAAGCGAAATACAGCATTCCACGAGGCTGGGCATGCGATTGTTGGTAGGCTAATGCCTGAACATGATCCAGTCTATAAAGTATCAATTATCCCGCGGGGTCGTGCTCTGGGTGTGACAATGTTTTTACCTGAGGAAGATAAATACAGTCATTCAAAGCGAGGTTTGCTCAGTCAAATTTGTTCTCTGTACGGTGGACGTATTGCTGAAGAGTTAACTCTGGGCGCGGAAGGGGTTACGACTGGCGCCTCTAATGACATACAGCGAGCAACGTCTATTGCTCGGAACATGGTAACTAAGTGGGGTCTGTCTGAAAAGCTGGGACCACAGATGTATGATGAAGAGGATAATGAGCCCTTTCTCGGTAGGTCAATGAGCCGCGCGGCAAACGGACAATCTGACGATACCGCGCGCATCATAGATGAAGAAGTGAAGGCTATCTTAGACTCTTGTTACCATACTGCGAAAGCAAAGCTTGAAGAAAATATGGATAGACTGAACCTAATGGCAGATGCTTTGATGGAGTATGAAACCATTGATGCTAAACAGATTGATCAGATTATGGAAGGGAGGAGGCCCGGCCCTCCGGAAGGATGGGACGATAACGACGAGCCGCAAGGTGGTTCTCCTTCAGTGAATGATGATCTAAAAGAAGGATCAGTTGGTGACGCTCGCTCAGGCGAATCACCGAAGGATGGCGCTGCTCCGACTACCTAAGTGTGTTCAAGCGTCGTTCATGGCATGATTTGGGGTTTTTAGGGCCTCAAATCATGGCTATTGTCAACATCACTTCCGATTCATTCTCTGAGGATGGCTACTTATTTAACGGAAAACCTTGCTTAGATAGGGTGCTGCAGCATGCAGAGGCTTGTGTTGCCGATGGCGCTTCAATATTGGATGTGGGTGGTGAGAGCACCCGACCTGGGGCAGTGCCGGTATCGCCTAATGAAGAGTTAGACCGTGTAGTACCTGTGATTGAGGCTTTGGTATCAAGATTTGATGTAATTATTTCTATAGATACTTCAGCACCCGCTGTGATGCTTGAAGCTGCAAGTCATGGCGTTAGCTTAATAAATGATGTGCGTGCATTGAGTTGCCAAGGGGCAATAGATGCTGCGTTATCTACCGGATTACCTGTTTGCTTGATGCACATGCGAGGTACGCCGCAAACAATGCAGAATGACCCAATGTATTCAGATTTAGTAAAAGATGTGTATCAGTGGTTGATGTGCCGCGTTGATACATGCCTAGCCTCTGGCTTTGCCCCGGAGCAGCTAATCCTTGACCCCGGATTCGGCTTTGGGAAAACAAAGGAACATAATGTTCGTTTGTTTAGGAACTTAGCTCAATTTGTACAAACTAGATATCCTGTAATGATTGGGGTCTCGAGAAAAACAATGATTGGTGAGATTACAGGACGTCCAGTAGAGCAGCGTGCTACGGGTAGTGCAGTGGCAGCAGCCCTTGCGGCTGCCCTGGGTGTTGCAATTCTGAGAGTTCATGATGTTGCTGAAACACGGGATGCAATTAGTGTTATGCAAGTTTTAATGCAGGAAATGCAATAAAATGGGTTTAAAATATTTTGGGACGGATGGTGTAAGGGGTCGAGTTGGCGAGGGCTGTATTACCGTTGAGTTCGTATTGAAATTAGGCTGGGCTTTCGGACAGACTTTAAACAAAGACAATTTTGGCAGACCTAAAGTAGTAATTTGTAAGGATACTCGCCTATCAGGCTATATGTTTGAGACCGCTTTGGAGGCTGGGCTAATTGCGGCTGGGGTTGATCCGGTAATGTTAGGCCCAATGCCAACTCCAGCTACAGCCTACTTAACGCGAACATTTTCCGCCGCAGGGGGTATTGTTATAAGTGCTAGCCATAATCCTTACGAAGACAATGGCATAAAATTTTTTGACCAAAATGGTACAAAGCTATCTGAGAGTGTTGAGCACGAAATAGAGCTGTTGATTGCGGAACCACTGTCGACCGTTAGTGGTCCATTGCTCGGTCGTGCATCTCGGGCCAACGACGCGGCTGGGCGGTATATAGAGTTTTGTAAGCATACACTGAAGTCGGGGACTGATCTAACTGGCCTTAAGATTGTTATAGATTGTGCTCATGGTGCAGCTTATCAGGTCGCTCCTAAAGTATTAAGGGAATTGGGAGCTGATGTTGAGACCATTGGGGTGACACCGGATGGCTTGAACATTAATAAAGGGTTCGGGTCGATTGCGCCCGAGGCACTAGTCGCTGCTGTTGTTGCAAATCAAGCTCATCTTGGCATTGCTCTGGATGGTGATGCGGATAGGGTAGTTATGGTTGACGAGAATGGAGCATTAGTTGATGGTGATGAGATCCTCTATATTATCGCGACTTCACGACGGCAGCTTGACCGTATGGACGGTGGTGTCGTAGGGACATCAATGACTAATCTAGGGCTTGAAAAAGCCTTAGCAAAAATGAATATTCCATTTATACGGTCTAAAGTAGGCGATAGGTATGTGAGTGAGGCCATGGAGGAGCGCAAATGGACGCTTGGTGGAGAAGCCTCGGGACATATTATTTGTTTAGACCTGACCACAACAGGTGATGGTTTGGTTGCCGCGTTACAAGTGGTTAACGCTCTAAGATTGTCGGGTCAAACATTAAGTGAGGCTCGGCAAGGGATGGTGAAATATCCTCAAGTACTAATTAATGTTCCCTTGATCTCTCAAGATCACTTGCAGCATGAAGTGGTTAAGCAGGCAGTATCTTCAGTTGAACGAAAACTCGCAGATACTGGCCGAGTGGTTCTTCGCCCTAGTGGTACAGAGCCTGTTGTGAGAATCATGGTGGAAGGTGAATATTCAGAAATTGTCTATCATTGTGCTCAAGAGATTGCAGCATCAGTGGAAAAAGTTGCTTCAATCGCGTAACTTACGCGGCGTTTGGGGGACATGTATCACAAATGATTATTGGAAATTGGAAGATGAACATGGCTCGCGCTGACGCGTTAGCATTAGCCACGGCTATGATTCGTATTCCCCACAAGCATTCGACACTCGTGGGAATCTGTCCGTCAGCGATATGGATAGATCCTTTATCGCATCTGCTCGCGGGATCCTCGATATTGCTGGGGGCCCAAGATTGTATAGGTGATCAGGTTGGGGCGCATACTGGATGTATAAATGCAGATATGGCCTTTGGAGCGGGTTGTTCAATGGTGATTCTAGGGCACTCTGAACGCAGAGCGCGTTTCGGTGAAACTACAGAGAGATTGTTGCCAGCGATTTCTGCTGTCTTGAATACGGGGATGTTTCCGATATTTTGTGTCGGAGAGACTCAGCAGGAACGCAAATCAGGACGCGCAATTGAGGTCATAACTGAGCAATTAATGCCCCTATGTGATAGAGCATTAGATCTTGACGGCATTGTGATTGCCTATGAGCCTATATGGGCTATTGGAACAGGTCTCTCAGCACTTCGCCAAGACATCGAAGAGATGCACAGTGTAGTGCGTGAAGTGCTTGGAAAACCTGATGCAGTAGTCTTATATGGTGGTAGTGTATCGCCAGATACAGTTGAAGATATATTTGCAGCAAAAGGTGTGTCAGGCGCACTCGTGGGTGGCGCTTCTTTGAGTATGGACAAATTTGCAGCCATTGTGGCTGCCTGGGAACGGGAATAATGGAAACGATTTTATTGAGCGTACACGTACTGGTTGGTGCTTCTGTAATTGGATTAGTATTGCTGCAACAGGGTAAAGGTGCTGATGCCGGGGCTTCGTTTGGTGGTGGTGCATCTCAAACTGTCTTTGGCTCGGCCGGCTCAGGTGGTTTTCTTGTTAAGATCACCGCTGGACTAGCGGCTTTATTTTTCATTACGAGTCTTGTTTTGGCTGTGATCGCAAAGGAAAAGGCGGTGTCAGTTGGTACTTTTGGACTCCCGCAAGTTCCTCTGACAGGCGCTGGCCCGGAACCACAAGAGCTAGTGGTTCCAAAAACGGTGGACTGAGTTGTTGATTTTCTCCGCGCAGATCATTAATCTGCGCGTCCCTTGCCGAAGTGGTGGAATTGGTAGACACGCTATCTTGAGGGGGTAGTGAGCGTAGCTCGTGCCGGTTCAAGTCCGGCCTTCGGCACCATCTTTTACATTGTATAAATATTCAACGCAGTTTTATGTCTGAGTCACTAATCTTTTGTGCAATGAAATATTTATGTGGTTGCCTTGATGTAAATAAACGAATGATCTCTCAAGCATTTTTTTCTTACGATTGGGGCCGTCTACATGCCGTTGTCATGATCTATCCACGCTTGTAAGAGCACTATAATTTGATTTAGTCTAAGTTAATTGAATTGCAAACAGAGAGGAGTAGATATGTCCAACTTT
>CAZFNA010000065.1:0-11317 GCA_964520465.1 uncultured Pseudomonadales bacterium
AATAAATAGTCATAGCACGGCCTCCATAGATAATAGAAACATGAACGGTATCCCTCAGATGCTAATAAACTCATTCTTCACTAGAATTTCCAAAATCATACAAGTTGGCTGATACACTAAAACGGAGAAGCATCACTGGAAATTCTATTATTAATGAATCATTTTACCTTGGTCATCAAAACTCTAACTTTGAATAAGACTAATTCGATCGCATATTCAGGATATTCATATTTTAGATTTTCAGGTGAATAAGGGATCCGAACTGATTGATCTAGCAACTCGGCTTACCGACCATCAATAGGTGGTTCCTTTATATGATCTGAATAGGGCTCAATTTCATGGTTTGTGAGTAGCATTTTTTCTCGCAAACTCTGTTGACGCCGTAATACGTTCTTACGTTTCTTCAACCTCAGCATCCTCTGTCGTATAACCGTACTGGAATCAAATCTGCGCATGCTTAAACCTCTCTATCGCATAATGTCGTTCGACAGTCTCCGAAAGCTCCTGTCGCCAGGGCTGTGATTTAATTCCAAAGGTATACAGCAACTTCCGTGTGGAGAGAACAAGTCGCCGGGGTCTTTTAGCCCGCCCTTTTAAAGACTCACCTGAAATCCCAATTATTTCATCAACTACAAGATTTTCAAATTGCCTCGCCCGCGCTACGATACATTCTCCAAGTTCAAACCAAGATGCATCACCCTGACATCCAACATGGTAAACTCCATAGGCTGCGGCTCCCGCATGTAACTGGTCAACAACCGCTGAAACTACCCGCCCAACATCGAAAATTGAGGTTGGACAGCCGCGCTCATCCTCAATCATGGAAAGCTTCGATTGGATTCGAGCTCGATCTAAGATATGTGCGACAAAGCTTTTTGGGCCTGGTGCAAATAAATGAGAAACCCTCAAGATTATATGGCGATCAAGCAAACTATCAATATCCCTTTCCGCTTCAAGACGGGTTTGACCAAATAGATTCAATGGATTAGGCGCATCGTTTTCGACATATGCAACATCTTTCTGTCCATCGAAGATGTAGTCCGTAGACAATTGTATCAACGTTGCATCGAACTCACGGCAAGCAATCGCTAAGCTAACTGGAAGATCGTGATTTATCTGACGGCACTCAGATGAGTCTATCTCAGCACGGTCAACTCCTGACTCAACCTTGCAGTTGACAACAAAATCTGGTCTCCGCATTCGGATAGCTTCGAAGATTTCTCGATCGTCACCAATATTAACGGAAGTCGGCAATAAAACACGTTGCTGCCCGCCACTGGCATCTGTATCCAGGAAAGCAGTCGCTAGACTGGTCTCCTGTCCAATAATTAATACACGGGCCCTGGGAAAACGACTGTCGGTCTCATCTTCGAAGCTTGTAAGCCTAAAAAGGGATTTCGTCATCGATATTCGGATCAGGCATAGGCTGGCTGACAGGAGGAGGTTGCGGTTGTGGCTGGGCTACTGCAGTGTTCTGCGGACGGGGAGACGAATTTTGTGAAGACATATCACTATCACCACGGCCATCTAGCATCATCATTTCACGACCGACAATTTCAGTCGAATAACGTTTTTGACCTTCTTGCTCCCATGAACGTGTCCGCAGGCTCCCCTCCATATAGATTCGTGATCCTTTTTTGAGATATTGGCCACAAATTTCGGCTAGCCTGTCGAAGCACACCACGCGGTGCCATTCAGTCCGCTCTTGCATTTCACCACTACTTTTATCGCGCCAAGAGTCTGTTGTTGCAATACTGAGATTCGCTACTTGGCTGCCCGAAGGCAACGCTTTCATCTCTGGATCGTTACCGAGATTTCCGATCAGAGTAACTTTGTTGACTGAACGCGCCATAAATTTATCCTGTTTCATTAATAGTCTATAATTTCTGATAATGTAGCACGGACTTGGTCCTGTCAGCGAGAACCGAACATCCGGTCAGATTCTTCTTTTGTTTGGCTTTGAATCAATGTATTCAGAGCCCATCAACAGGTACAATCAGATCTCACCTAATTATTCAGACGGATTGTTGTGAACTCGATACAAATTCGTGGGGCCAGAACCCACAACCTTAAAAATATCAATTTAGATCTTCCTCGGGATCAACTTATTGTTATCACCGGTCTTTCAGGTTCAGGCAAGTCATCCTTGGCATTCGATACACTCTACGCAGAAGGCCAGAGACGATATGTCGAATCATTATCGTCTTATGCAAGGCAATTCCTTTCAATGATGGAAAAACCTGACGTCGATCATATTGAAGGCTTATCACCTGCAATTTCAATTGAACAGAAGTCAACCAGCCACAATCCCAGGTCTACCGTTGGGACGATCACAGAGATTTATGACTATTTGAGACTTCTATATGCCCGAGCTGGCCAGCCAAGGTGTCCAGAACACGATCTCAGTCTAGAAGCTCAGACCGTCAGCCAAATGGTCGATCAGATCCTTAGTCTGCCTGCTGGTTCCAAGGTACTTATTCTGGCGCCCATGATCAGCGAGCGAAAAGGTGAGCACCTCCATGTACTTCAAAATCTAAAGGCACAAGGATTTATTAGAGTGCGTCTGGATGGTCTTGTTATTGACCTCGATGAAGCGCCAAAGCTAGAAAAGAAGAAAAAACATAGTATCGATGCCGTAGTTGATCGCTTAAAAGTTGATGATTTGCAGCGGTTAAGGCTCGCAGAGTCAGTTGAAACTGGTCTTAACTTATCAGATGGACAGATCATTGTGCAGTCAATGGATGATGCGTTTGAACCACTTATGTTTTCATCAAAATTTGCGTGCTCACGCTGCGGATACTCAATAGCTGAACTAGAACCCCGAATATTCTCATTTAACAGTCCATTTGGTGCTTGTCAGACCTGTGATGGCTTGGGGGTTCATCAATATTTTGATCCAGAACGTCTTATCGTTGATCCAGAGCTATCGCTATCAACTGGCGCTATCAAAGGATGGGATCGCCGTAGCATGTATTACTATCATTTATTAAAGTGTGTGGCGCTTCATTATGGATTTCGCCTAGATACCGAATGGCAGGAATTATCGGAAGACCATAAACATGCAGTACTTTTTGGATCGAACGCGGAATCAATTGACTTTAGCTACGTTTCTGACCGAGGGCGTGAAGTAACTAAGAATCACCCATTCGAAGGGATTATTCGTAATTTAGAAAGACGATATAAAGAAACGGATAGCCAATCTCAACGGGATGAGTTAGCAAAGCTAATGACCCATTCATCCTGTCCCGATTGCCAGGGATCTCGTCTCAACCTAGCTGCTCGACATGTTTTTCTTGGCGAAACGCGCTTACCAGATTTGGTCAAACTCCCAATTGGGGAATGTCATTCATTTTTCGATTCACTTAGCCTTCCTGGCCGTCGTCAAGAGGTCGCCGATAAAATCCTTAAAGAAATTCAGGCTCGGCTTGGATTTTTAGTAAATGTTGGGCTGGACTACTTGTCTCTCGATAGGAGCGCTGAAACGCTCTCGGGTGGAGAGGCACAACGTATACGATTAGCGAGTCAGATAGGTGCCGGTCTTGTCGGAGTGCTGTATATCCTAGATGAGCCGTCGATCGGATTGCACCAAAGAGACAATGAGCGACTACTGGGCACTCTCTTCCACCTCCGAGACCTTGGCAATACTGTAATAGTAGTCGAACACGATGAAGAAGCCATGCGGAGTGCAGACTACCTCGTTGATATCGGACCAGGAGCTGGTGTACACGGAGGGCAGATTGTTGCGGCAGGTACACCCAACGAGGTAATGAATAATCCGAATTCAGTAACAGGACGTTATTTAGCAGGACTCAAAGAGATACCTACCCCGTCTAAGCGCAACCCAAGAGGACCTCTCCGTCTAACAATAGAGGGCTGTACTGGCAACAACCTAAAAAATGTAACCCTTAACCTCCCATTAGGTCTTTTAACTTGCGTTACTGGTGTATCTGGCTCCGGCAAATCTACGCTCATAAATCGAACACTTTACCCGCACACAGCCAAGGTACTAAACAAAGCGACTACCCTAAAATCCGCACCATTTGATCGCTGCCATGGTATCCATGAGCTTGATAAGGTAGTAGATATCGATCAAAGCCCAATTGGTCGTACTCCACGGTCAAACCCAGCTACGTATACCGGTTTGTTTACGCCAATTCGGGAATTGTTTGCAGAAACACAAGAGGCACGATCCCGAGGATATTCTCCAGGGCGATTTTCATTCAATGTGAAGGGTGGACGATGTGAGGCCTGTCAAGGCGATGGATTGATAAAGGTTGAAATGCATTTCCTGGCGGATATTTATGTGCCGTGTGATACCTGCAGGAGCCTTCGGTACAACAGAGAAACCCTCGATATACTATTCAAAGGGAAATCTATTCACGATGTTTTACAAATGACCGTAGAGGATGCTCGATCGTTTTTTGATGCGATTCCAACACTAGCTCGAAAACTACAAACGCTCATTGACGTAGGGTTGTCTTATCTAAAGCTTGGACAATCTGCAACCACTTTATCAGGCGGGGAAGCTCAGCGCGTAAAACTTGCCAGAGAGCTGTCTAAGCGCGACACAGGTCGAACTCTTTATATTTTAGATGAACCCACAACCGGGCTTCATTTCGAAGACATCCAGCAGTTACTTGCCGTTTTGCATCGGCTTCGAGACCACGGTAATACTGTGGTAGTCATTGAACACAATCTTGATGTAATAAAAACCGCCGATTGGATCATTGATCTTGGCCCAGAGGGTGGTTCAGGAGGTGGACTAATAATAGCCGAAGGCACTCCAGAAGAAATTGCCGATATTGATGCATCCCACACGGGTCGATTCCTGAATCCCATGTTAAAACGAAGAAAGAGTGCCTAAGCACTCTTTCTTACCATATTTCAAAGACTAACTACGTCCCGTATTACTTACTTCACATCTGCCGGCAATTCAGGTCGGTCCACCAATTCTACTATGGCCATAGGCGCAGCGTCACCCGTCCTGAACCCACACTTCAAAATCCGCATATATCCACCTGGACGCTCCTGGTAACGAGGACCAAGCTCAGCAAACAATTTGCCTACCGCAGAATCATTACGTAAGCGACTGAATGCAAGTCTACGATTTGCGACCGAATCATTCTTTGCAAGCGTGATAAGTGGTTCAGCCACTCGCCTAAGTTCTTTCGCTTTGGGCAGGGTGGTTTTAATGACTTCATGCTCAATTAAGGATGCAGCCATGTTCGTAAACATAGCCTTCCTATGACTGCTCGTACGATTCAGTTTTCTTCCACTTTTCAAATGACGCATATTGTAATCTCGCTCTAAATGACACTGTCTCGCGACGGGTCGATGAAACTTTAAGCGCTTTCTTCGCGCGCAAATCCGGCAGGCGGCCAATTCTCAAGCCGAGAACCCAGCGACAGACCGCGCGAGGCCAATACATCTTTTATTTCTGTCAATGACTTCTTGCCAAGGTTTGGAGTTTTAAGTAACTCAACCTCCGTACGCTGAACCAAGTCACCGATATAATAGATATTTTCAGCTTTTAAGCAGTTCGCTGATCGAACCGTTAACTCAAGATCATCAACAGGCCGCAACAAAATAGGATCAATTTCATCTTTCTGCTGCTCAGCCTCTGTAACCTGCGGGCCTTCGAACTCTACAAAAACTGACAGCTGCTGCTGAATTAGCGTTGCCGCACGGCGTATAGCCTCTTCAGCGTCTAAAGTACCATCTGTTTCTAAATCAATAACTAGCTTATCAAGATCTGTCCGCTGCTCTACCCGAGCGCTTTCAACCACATACGAAACTCTACGAACAGGACTATATGTTGCGTCCAATCGTAATGCTCCGATCGTTCGCGTTTCTTCATTTTCCTCACGCTCACTCGCTGGCTCGTAACCAATCCCACGAGCTATAATCGCTTCAATCTGCAGGGAGCCACGGGCAGATACTGTTGCAATATGCTGGCTTGGATTTGCTATCTCCACATTTTGAGGCAACTCGAAATGTTCTGCCAGTACAGCTCCTTCTCCAGAGTGGTTCAAACGAATTGTTGCAACGTCGTCCCGACCTTCCACCGAAACTGCGACCTTTTTTAGATTGAGTAAAATCTCGACAACATCTTCTTTGACACCCTCAATTTCCGAGTATTCATGAGCAACACCCTCAATTTTTACTTCGATGACCGCGCACCCTGGCATAGATGACAATAAGATGCGGCGCAATGCGTTACCTAGGGTGTGGCCGTAACCGCGCTCAAGAGGCTCAAGAATTATTTTTGAGCGTCCGGGAGCTACCTCCTGGACCTGTATCTGACGCGGGGTCAGCAGTTCCAATGACGACATACCTTCTCCTAACAATTTGTTTTATTTCGAGTACAACTCGACAATCAGGTTCTCGTTAATATCTTGCGATAAATCCTGCCGTTCTGGAAGCATCTTGAAAGTACCTTCCATCTTTGATGTATCAACATCTATCCAGGGTATATCTGCACGCTGACCAGCAAGTTCTATAGCAGCACGAATCCTTAACTGACCTTTCGCTTTTTCACGAACACCAACCACATCGCCAGGCTGCACTTGGTAAGACGAAATATTAAGTACCTTACCATTTACGGTTATCGATCGATGGCTGACAATCTGACGCGATTCAGCACGTGTTGACCCAAAGCCCATTCGATAAACAACATTATCTAGACGACTTTCAAGGAGTTTCAGTAAATTTTCACCTGTTGACCCGCGTAAGCGCGACGCTTCCTTGTAGTAATTTCTAAACTGTTTTTCTAGCACCCCATAAATCCGGCGTACTTTTTGTTTCTCTCGCAGTTGCAGACCATAATCCGACAAGCGGCTTCGAGCTGCACCATGCATCCCCGGTTTTGTCTCCAGGTTACACTTTGAATCCATTGCTCGAACGCCACTTTTAAGGAACAAATCTGTCCCTTCACGGCGTGCGAGCTTGCAAGTTGGTCCGATGTATCGTGCCATTCCTCTAATTCTCCCTAGACCCGGCGTTTTTTCGGCGGACGACAGCCATTGTGCGGAATTGGCGTCACGTCAGTAATATTAGTAACTTTAAGGCCAACCGAATTAAGAGCACGCACTGCACTCTCCCGTCCTGGCCCAGGACCTTTAACCATCACATCTACAGACTTAAGTCCAAATTCTAGTGCAGCAGTTGCTGCTCGCTCGCTTGCCACTTGAGCAGCAAACGGAGTGGACTTACGCGAACCACGGAACCCTGATCCGCCGGCAGTCGCCCAAGAAAGAGCATTCCCTTGCCGATCAGTTATCGTGATAATTGTGTTATTAAAAGAGGCATGTATATGCACAATACCCTCAACAACCTGCTTTTTGACTTTCTTACGCGAAGCGTTACGCTGTGTCGCCATCAGAATTCCTTACTTACGAATCGGCTTACGGGGGCCCTTTCGAGTCCGCGCGTTTGTCTTAGTACGCTGTCCGCGAACCGGCAGACTGCGACGATGGCGGATACCGCGGTAACAACCGAGGTCCATCAGACGCTTTATGTTCATTGACACTTCACGGCGAAGGTCCCCTTCTACGTCAAACCTGCCGACTTCTGTGCGAAGTGTTTCCAGCTGATCTTCTGACAATGAAGAGACTTTAGAGGCCTCATCAATGCCTGCTGCTTTACAGATCGCTTCCGCGCGGGTTTGACCAATCCCAAATACATACTGCAGCGAAATCACTGTGTGTTTGTTATCCGGGATGTTAACGCCGGCAATACGTGCCATTCTTAACTCTCCAAATTCATAGATCGGCTTAGCCGACTCTCGAAAAATACGAGGCGCGAAATTCTATTGATTTCAAGAGAAAATCTCAACCCCTAACGTTCAATTAACCCTGACGCTGCTTGTGCCGGGGATCTGTACAGATCACACGCACTGCGCCGTTCCGCCGAATAATTCGACAATTCCGACAAATCTTTTTTACTGATGCACGCACTTTCATTCCAAAACTCCTAATGCTCTATTAGCGTAAAAGACCGCCTGAGCCATACCCTTTCAAATTTGATTTTTTCATCAACGACTCGTATTGACGACTCATCAGATGCGACTGGACTTGGGACATGAAGTCCATCACCACAACCACAACAATCAATAAAGATGTCCCGCCAAAATAAAATGGAGCATTAAAACTAACAACCAAACTTTGCGGGAGCAAAGATACTGAAGCAATGTAAGCTGCACCCCAAAACGTAAGACGACTCATCACTTTATCAATATAGTTTGCCGATTGCTCGCCCGGACGTATTCCCGGTATGAATGCTCCTGATTTTTTCAGGTTGTCTGCCACATCCCGCGGGTTGAATACTAAAGCAGTATAAAAGTAGCAAAAGAACACGATCCCAACGGTAAATAAAAGATAGTACAGAGGTTGCCCAGGACCGAGTGCTAAACTTACATCCTGCAACCATTCCATTCCTTCACCCTGGCCAAACCACTGTCCAATTGATGCTGGAAAGAGCAGCAGACTCGACGCGAATATAGGTGGGATCACACCAGCCATATTAATTTTCAGTGGGAGGTGCGACTGCTGGGCCGCATATACCTTATTGCCCTGCTGCCTTCTCGCATAATTGACCGTAATACGACGCTGAGCGCGCTCCATGAATACGACAAATGCCACCACACCCAAAGCAATAACTGCAATCGCCAGTAAACCCAGTATATTCAAATCTCCTTGACGAGCTGCTTCTGCTGACTGACCAATTGCCCCAGGTAGTCCAGCAACTATACCTGCGAAGATTAGGAGACTAATTCCATTTCCAATTCCTTTTTCTGTCACTTGCTCGCCTAACCACATCAAAAACACAGAACCAGACACGAAAGTAACTACAGCAACAAAGTGGAAATGGAAATCTCCTGAGAAAGCTACACCTTGCCCTGCCAAGCCCATAGACACGCCGATTGATTGTATGGTCGCGAGAAATACAGTTCCATATCTGGTGTATTGAGTAATTTTACGTCGTCCAGCTTCACCTTCTTTCTTTAATGCCTCAAGTGAAGGCACCACAGAAGTCATGAGTTGCATTACAATCGAGGCTGAAATATACGGCATAATCCCTAAAGCGAAAATAGACATTCGCTCCAACGCGCCACCGGAAAACATGTTGAATAAACTTAAAATCGTTCCCTGCGTCTGTTCAAACAAATCAGCCAACCGATCTGGATTAATCCCTGGAACGGGGATGTGAGCCCCTATTCGATAAACAATTACAGCGATCACCACGAAACGCAAACGGGCCCAAAGTTCCGTTAATCCGCCTCCTGATCCGCCTGAATTAGCCATAATTAATCTTCAACCTTTCCGCCAGCAGCTTCGACCGCAGCTCTGGCACCCTTTGTGATTCGCAGGCCTTTTACGGTAACTGCCCGGGTGACCTCTCCTGCTAGAATTATTTTTACATCCTTTATTTTTTCGCCGATCAGGCGTGCCTGTCGAAGAGAGTCAATAGTAATTTCGTCTCCGTTAACCTTATTCAACTCGGCCAAGCGAATCTCATCGCGAGTCAAACTCTTCCTGGATGTAAAACCAAATTTTGGAAGACGACGCTGTAAGGGCATCTGACCGCCTTCAAATCCGGGCTTGATTGACCCACCCGAACGTGACTTCAGGCCTTTATGGCCGCGCCCACCAGTTTTACCCAGGCCAGAACCAATACCTCGCCCAGCGCGTTTCTTTTCAGTACGTGAACCAAGCGCTGGAGACAAGTCATTTAACCGCATCATAATTCTCCCTCTATGCGCACCAGATAGTTGACTTTGTTAATCATTCCCCGAACGCTAGGCGTATCCTCAACCTCGACTGTTTGGTGCATCCTCTTCAGTCCGAGACCCTTCACACACAACTTGTGCTTGGGATTTTGACGAATTGGGCTTCGCACCAACGTCACTTTCAACATTTTCTTATTCGCCATGTCTTTGAATCCTTAGCCGAGAATTTCTTCGACAGATTTACCGCGCCGCGCCGCAACATCTTCTGGAGACTGCATTTCCGCGAGTGCCTTGATCGTTGCACGAACAACGTTTGCTGGGTTCGTCGAACCGTAACACTTTGCTAAAACGTTCTGTACACCAGCGATTTCTAGAACCGCACGCATAGCACCACCAGCAATAACACCAGTACCTTGAGATGCAGGCTGCATGTAAATTTTTGCTGACCCATGAGCGGCTTTGGTGGGATATTGTATTGTGTCCCCATCAAGCTTCACCGCTACCATGTTCCGCCTAGCTGATTCCATTGCTTTTTGGATTGCTGCTGGCACTTCACGAGCTTTCCCGCGACCGTAACCTACTTTGCCGTTCCCGTCGCCGACAACGGTCAGTGCGGTAAAACTAAAAATCCGACCACCCTTGACCACCTTGGCCACCCGATTCACCTGAACCAACTTTTCCTCTAGATCACCCTGCTGCTGTGTTTCTGCTTTTGCTTTCATCGGCTCTCCTTAAAACTCAAGTCCACTTTCACGCGCCGCATCGGCTAACGCCTTCACACGACCGTGATAACGAAACCCCGAGCGATCGAAAGCGACCGCCTGAATTCCTTTTTCCTTCGCTTTTTCTGCAATACGTTTGCCGACTTCCACAGCCGCCTCTACGTTACCACCATTTTTTTCGCGAAGTTCTTTATCCAAAGTTGATGCAGTACAAATAACGTTTGATCCATCACCCGAAATTATCTGAGCGTAAATATGCCGTGGAGTGCGATGCACACATAAACGACTCGCACCTAGTTCGCGCATTTTACAACGTCCGCGGCGAGCGCGACGCAACCGGGCTATTTTTTTATCCACCATGTCGGCTCTCCTTATTTCTTCTTAGCTTCTTTACGGCGAACATTCTCATCAGAGTACCGAACACCCTTACCCTTGTAGGGCTCTGGCGGACGAAATGCTCGAACTTCTGCCGCTGCCTGCCCAAGTGCCTGCTTATCCGCTGATCTTAATATGATTTCAGTCTGACTAGGCGTCTCCGCTGTAACACCTTGAGGAAGCTCATAAACTACAGGGTGAGAAAAGCCAAGAGTCAAATTGATCTTGGACCCCTCAACTTGTGCCCTGTAGCCAACGCCGATTAATGTTAGCTTCTTCTCGAAGCCATCTTTCACCCCTGTGACCATGTTATTAACTATGGCCCTAGCTGTACCAGCCTGGGCCCAACCATCAGAGGCACCAACACGCGGCTCAAATGTTAGAACTTTATCCATTTGATTCATAGCAACTGCGCCATTTAAACAAATAGACAAGGAACCATTCTTACCTTTCACCGTAACGTCTTGCCCGGTGATATCAACATCAACCCCCG
>CAZFNA010000066.1:0-11099 GCA_964520465.1 uncultured Pseudomonadales bacterium
CCCTTGGACCAACCGGCGAAACTAACTAAACTATTTCCCGATTAAAAGTCAACGCAGAGGAGTTGTTTGTGAGCAACGCAAAAATGATTGTTCCTATTTTCATCGGTGCGGCTGTCCTGCTAATAGGCGCGCGGTCGGTATTGACAGAAACGAATCACCCCAACGTTGCGGCGTGCACCGGTGAGTGCTATGAAAAGTATCAGGTCGAAGATAAGAAACGTCGCAAAGCTGAGGCGGCCATGATTGCGACTGCTAGCCCGGCCGACTTGGGCAAAAAAAACTACGTAGCCTGCTCAGCATGCCATGGCGTGAATGGCGAAGGCGGGGTGGGTCCAAAACTGCAGGGGCAAACGCAAGATGCTATTGTTTCAATGCTCACCCAGTATAAAAATGGCGAAACCCGTGGCGCTCAGAGTGTACTGATGTGGGGGCAGGCAGCAGCATTGACCTCTGACGACATGGCTAATCTCGGTGCTTACGTCAATACAATGTAGCCGCTCTTGCCGCCGGCAGGGCCATCAATGTGATGGTAACTGGTCAGCAAGGCCAGCCTAAGTTCAGTGGCTTTAATTTCTTCAGGCATGGATTTGTCTGGAGTCAGCCTTCTAAACGTCTAGTAGAACGATGGCTTGTAGCAAGGGGAACGACAAGAGGTGGCGGGAATCAGTTTTGCAATCTTTGCCGCCAAGCTAATCTTAGCTCCACCAAGATTTAGTAATAGTACTACCAGCCCCCTACTGAAGTTCTTTTTATTAAGATGAGTCCAAGAGATCCACTGCAACCTAAACAAAGGACGCATCTGAAGTGAGTACTTAATGAGCAGATCAGAAAACTGCGTAATGAGAACTGATAGAGAAAAAGGATTCGTGTGAGCCTTGCAAGATAACGAAGAATCATTACTATAAGGACCATGATACGAAAGTTGACTACATGATGCATTTCTTAAGGTAAAGGAGTTTTTTCGATGAGTGATCGCATTACCCAAGGCACGGCGTCTGCTGGATCTGGACTGTCAGAGTCCGCCAGCAAGGTCCTGCGCAGCACATATTTGTTACTTTCTATGACTCTCTTTTTCAGCGCTGGTATGACAGCATTAGCGGTGTCGATGCAAGCGCCTCCTATGCACTGGCTGCTTTCGATAGGTGGCATGATTGGTCTATTGTTTGCTCTGCAGGCGATGCGCAATAGCGTCTGGGCACTACCTCTAGTATTTGCGTTTACAGGATTTATGGGGTGGAGTTTAGGGCCGACGATTTCATACTATTTGCAGTCAGCAGGTGGAGCTTCTGTTGTCGGTAATGCATTGTTTGGTACTGCAGCTGTTTTTCTGTCGCTATCAGCTTACGTGATAACGTCGAAGAAAGACTTTAGCTTTATGGGTGGCTTCCTGTTCACAGGGTTAATCATTGCTGTATTGGGGTCTATAGCATTAATGTTTTTCCAAATCCCATTACTCAGTTTAGCTCTCAGCGCGATGCTCGTCCTGCTTGCCTCCGGATATATCCTCTACGACACGAGTCGGATCATACATGGTGGTGAGACCAATTACGTTATGGCTGCCGTCGCACTTTATGTCGATATCTATCTGCTGTTCGCCAACCTTCTTGCTCTGCTGGGCATATTCTCTGGCGACGATTGAAACACTTCGCTATATTACTGGCAGTGTCTCCAGATAGCGGGACGTTGCCCGTAAGAGCAATACAAACCATAAAGGCCGCGCTGTCTAAAGGACACGCGGTCTTTTGCTTTTTGTACCAAGATGGGGTCCATTTTGCCCACCGTTTACGCGATGTACCACAAGGCGAAACCGACCTCTCAGATGCGCTTTCGAGGCTTGCATCAGATCCAAATTGCGACGTAGTGACTTGCATTACAGCGGCCGAGCGCCGAGGGGTCTTATCTAATCATTTAACTGAGAATATTCGCGTCGGCGGCCTAGGTGAGTGGACAGAGCAGCTCACAACAGCCGATCGAGTCGTACAGTTTCGATGAAGTCCGTGGCACTAGTGATACGAAGGGGACCAAGTGGATCTCTAGGGACTCGGGAAATGGTGGATATGGCGTTAGTCCTCGCTACCTTTGAGTGTCCAGTTGTCGTTATTCTACAAAACGCGGGAGTGCGCTGGGTCGCGCTCCCTGAAATGCCAGAAAAAAGTCCTCTGGCATTGAGTGGCAAATTCAAGAGCCTTTATCTTTATGATATCGAAACAATACTAGTCGATCGGAGCAGTCTTGAAGAGCGGAAAATTCCCCCTAGTGCTAATTCGCTTGGGGTCGTTGTTGATCGATCAGTAATCCTCAACGCTTTAGCTGAAAGCGACATAATTCTGGAAGCCTAATGATTCATTTAATCACGTCATCTAGCGCGCTGAGTGAAGCCCAAAGCTGGGTAACGAAAAATGATATAGTCGTGGTAGCAGGGAATGCAATCGACGGTCTTCACCAGTTAGATTTAAAAATATTCTCCGTTATACTATTTGAAGAAGATGCTAATGCGTTACCTGACTCCACAATCAAAACAATAAGCATGGACGAATGGATCGAATTACTTGAAGACTCAGCTTGTAGAACCTGGAGCTGATATGACACTGCTGCTGAATGTCGAGGGCTACCTTGAGCAATTAGACGATTGGTCTCAGGAAGCGGCTTCTGAATTAGCTGCACTTGAATCGATCACGCTCACCGCTAGTCACTGGGAATTGATTACGCTGGTGCGCAGCTACTATCAGAAGTTCGATCATTCTCCCTCCATGCGGCCATTGGTGAAGTGGATTAAACAAGAGGCCGGGCTTCAAAATGGCAACAGTATCTACTTACACACGCTATTTCCAGTTAGCCCTGCAAAACAACTCGCAAAAATTGCAGGACTTCCCAAGCCGAGGAAATGTCTCTGAGAGTTAAGGCGTTAAGATATCAACTTTCAAGTAAGGCCTTAAGACATCAGGCACGGTAATGGAGCCATCTTCATTCTGATAGTTCTCAACTACTGCAATTAAGCACCGACCGACAGCTACGCCTGATCCATTCAAGGTATGCACCAGCTCAGGCTTGCCGAATTCGTTCCTAAATCGAGCCTGCATCCGCCTTGATTGAAAATCTAGACAGTTCGAACAAGAACTGATTTCACGAAACTGATCCTGCCCAGGCAACCAAACCTCGAGGTCATAAGTTTTTGCAGCAGAGAAACCTAGATCGCCGCCACACAAGTTCACTACACGGTAGTGCAGGCCTAGGCCTTTCAGCACTGCTTCAGCGTGTGAACGAAGTAGTTCAAGCGCATCCCAACTCGCTTCAGGCCGTGAAATCCAGACCAGCTCAACCTTGTCAAATTGATGCTGACGAAACATGCCCCGAACATCGCGGCCATATGAACCAGCTTCTGCGCGAAAACACGGTGTATGCGCAACCATCAGTTTGGGTAATGCAGAGGCGTCCAAGATGCTATCACGAACTAAATTAGTCAACGGGACTTCAGCGGTTGGAATCAAATACCGCTCGCGACCGCCACCGTCTTCTGCAGCAATCCGAAACAAATCATCCTTAAATTTAGGTAACTGACCAGTCCCCTCAAGTATTGCAGCATCAACTAGCAAAGGTACGTAAGTCTCAGAGTATCCGTGCTGCTCCGTATGCAAATCTAACATGTACTGAATCAGTGCACGGTGAAGCTTAGCGAAGACCCCATGAATTGTGACAAAACGACTTCCAGACAACTGAGCTGCTTTGTCAAAGTCCAATCCCGAGAATGCCCCAGCAATCTCAATATGATCTCTTGGCATAAATCCAAACGACGGTTTCTCACTTTCAATCGACACAATCAAGTTATCTGAGTCATCTATTCCATCTGGAACACTCGAGTCTGGAAGATTTGGCGTTTCCATAAGCATTTGATTTAGTGATGCTTGCACCTTCTGAAAAGATAGCTCAATCGTGGCTAATTCATCGCCAATACTAGAAATCGTAGCTTTCAGTTTCGTGGCCTCGTCCTGCTTTCCTTCCTTTATAAGTACGCCAACAGATTTGGAACCATCTTTACGCCTGTTTTGCAGCAATTCGGTTTGTAATTGAAGTGACTTCCGCTGCGCCTCGAGTGCTTGATAAGAAGCCACATCAAACTGCACACCCTTGCGCGCTAGCTGTGTGACAATAAAATCGAGATCAGACCTAATTAATTTGGGATCAAGCATGTGACGATGTAGTCCTTAAATACCAAGAAAGGGGGCAGTGAACAGGTCGATAAACGCGTTAAGCAATTGTACCAGAACGCTTACCGCGACATACAGACTCTCCTGAGTGATGCCTTCAGATCTAATTACTGTCAAGGCTTCCATGCTCGAATAACATCCATAACCCTGCACAATAAATTCTTGATTTGATTAGTATCATTACGTTACGGTTTTACTGGTCAATTGTGTCAAGATTGTTCTCGCCTATATCACATCAAAAAGTTATGCCACGGTTGTGCTAGAGGCAAGATGTCTGATCCCTTTGTAACTCGCTTAAAACCAGCCAAGCTGGTCGTCCGCTCGGATACTGACGCGCCAGCATTGCAGTCACGCACCAGTGCTTACCTCCAAACGCTAAAGGTCTGCGTCTGGAGATCAAATGCAAGGGCAGTAAATTGTAGAAAGTCGTTGCCGAAGGCATCGACCGTAAGACTAAAGCCAGAAAATTAGGATCGTTTCCAGAAGTGCTATTTAGAGGATGCCATTGGGCGCTCCAGAGAAGCCTGCGCAGCGAGTAAAAATGGGATTGATCCCACGTTGCTAACAACTCAAAATCACCAAGAAGTCACTGGCAGTCAGCAACGCCAAACAAGCCATAGTGCAACTCGTCACCAATCAACATTATGGTTCTTTGCCAATTGCATAAATTATGTCAGCACCTTCCGGAGGTGTGAACTGAAAAATATTAGATTCAGGCTGCCCGAGATTTACCTTCATAAGTGTCACTAATGACTGATTTCCAAGCGCATCTTTAATCGTAAGATCGACTAAGCGACTACCGTCAAAGCGCAGTACTATCTGCTTTGTTACTTCGTCCATCGCCTTCGGCTCCAGTCGATACACCGCTATATCTCCATCCTGATCCTCTTTAATTGTGAATAATAAGTCCAGAGTCTCTACTTTTCCACTCAGAATAGCAGCGGGTGAAGACCTTAATTCTTCATCAATGGGTCGAACTTGCACCTGATACAGGTCTTCATCAAATACCCACAATACATCTCCATCAGCTACGATCACTTGAGCAAAAGGTGAGTTTGTTCGCCAGTAGAACATGGCCTCGCCAGCTATCGCTGGCTCGCCTGTCATTTGGCTTATAGCCTCTCCGCCTTGATTTAAAGTGGTTTGCTTAAAGTCAGCGGAAAATGCACGATACGGTTTTAGTAAATTGGATAGATTATCCAACGAATCCGCCCAAGTTACATTCATATAACAAGACAACATCAGCAGGGCAAGATAACGCATCATCTAGGCTCCGGAGCCAAAACTTCTCGCGAACCATTTGACCCCATCTCACTGACTACTCCGGCTGCCTCCATCGCCTCAATCATCCGTGCAGAGCGGTTATATCCAATTTTCAATTTCCGCTGAACAGCTGAAATTGATGCTCGCCTCGTCTCAGTGACAAATCGAACGGCCTCGTCATATAAAAGATCTGCTTCATCGTCACCATCGAAGATCGAACCCTGCGATTCAACATCGCCTGCGAGCTGAGCACTAAGAATAGTTTCCTCATACTGAGGCTGCCCTTGAGCCTTCCAAAAGTTCACGACATTATGCACTTCGTGATCATCAACGAATGCACCGTGAATTCGCAATGGAACGGGCTTGCCCGCTGGGAGATACAGCATGTCTCCATTACCAAGCAATTGCTCTGCGCCACCCTGATCCAGAATAGTTCTTGAATCAATCTTGGAACTGACCTGAAAGCCGACTCTGCTAGGTACATTTGCTTTAATCAACCCTGTAATAACGTCAACTGACGGGCGCTGAGTTGCAAGAATCAAGTGGATTCCAGCTGCTCGTGCCTTCTGCGCTAACCGCGCAATCAATTGATCTACTTTTTTACCAACAATCATCATCATGTCAGCAAATTCATCGATAACCACCACGATAAATGGCATTGTATTAAGCTCCGGAGCTAATTCATTCGCATCAGAACCAGATGCTTCAAACAGTGGATCTAAGATCGGCTCACCCTGTTCAAAGTGCCCTAAGATTTTGGAATTAAAGCCGTCCAGATTACGGACGCCAAGGGCGGCCATCAACTTGTATCGCCGCTCCATTTCACCAACACACCAACGCAGCGCGTTCGCAGCATCCTTCATATCCGTCACTACAGGTGCTAGGAGGTGAGGGATCCCCTCATAGATAGAAAGCTCCAACATCTTTGGGTCGACCAAAATTAATCTAAGATCTTCAGGTCGAGCCTTGTAAAGCATAGACAATATCATCGCATTTACACCAACTGACTTGCCTGAGCCTGTTGTTCCCGCAACCAATAAGTGCGGCATTTTTGCCAGGTTGGCACAGACTGCTTGACCAGATATGTCATGGCCAAGGGCCAGGCTTAAGACGGAAGGATCTTTCAAATACGCATCGCTGCCGAGAATCTGGATGAGTCTTACCATTTCACGATGCTGATTTGGAATCTCGATACCCACTGTACTTTTACCTGGGATCACTTCTACCACTCTGACACTAATTACAGCCAAACTTCTCGCCAAATCTTTTGCCAAGTTGGTGATGCGCGATACCTTGACTCCGGGAGCCGGGTCAATTTCAAACCTTGTTACAACGGGGCCCGGATTAATCGCTACAATTTCCGCTTGGACACCGAATTCACCAAGACGACAAATCAACAAATCTCCCATGACCGTCAACTCGCTCTGCGAGAAGCCCTTGTCAGAGGGTGGCTCAGCCGGATCAAGCAATGATAAATTAGGTAAATTCATCTGCTGATGCTGGTTTATTTGCATTTTTCGAATGCCTTCTAGCGAGGCAGCATCGGCTTCATGAACATCGAGCAGTGTCTTTGCTTCATTCAGAGGAGCAATTGTGATTGAACGTTTAACAAGCGCAACTGATTCCTCTGCACCAAACACAGGCTCAAGCCGGTTTTTCCCATTCTGCTCCACTACAGTCGAATCTAGTCGAGGCTCATTTGACTTCCTGGATTGAGCAGGCATAGTTTGAGGCTGATTCTGTATCGTTTTTTCGTAATCACGTACTGACTTCAGACCAATCAGCTCAGCTTCGATCTGTGCAACGTCTGTTTCAGGTGGTCTTGGCGCCACCCTTCTAAGAGTATTGCGTAAAGATTTAGGTATCATTCTTCGATTAATTGGCGCTAATAAATATCCTAGCCAAGAACGCCGACTTCTCATACTCAGCTGAGCCGGCTGATTGCGTCTTCTCAAAATACTAGCCACTAAGCGTCCCTGCGTGTTGACCACATATCCAATACCCTCGAGGGCATCCGACCAAGCCATGTTGAATACAATTGTTACGCCAACGAGGATTAATACAAGACCACCAAGAACTGCTCCAATAATTCCAAAATCAGCAACTAAACCCTGATTGAGGACCCCGCCAAAAATACCGCCCCCAGTGGTACCCATCGGCAACCACTTTGGATTTGCACCAAAATGTAAACCCAGCACGATGCAAAGACCGGGAACCAGAAATATTAATCCGATGACTCGAGTGATCCACATACGACTATCGGAGGCACTACGTAAAGCCCAACGAACACTTAGTATAGGGAGCCAGGCAATCCCGAAGGCAGTGTACCCAAACCAAGAAAACAGCCAGTCAGAGACAAAAGCACCTACTGGTCCAATCGCATTATGCACATCGGTCGCTGATCCCTGATAGGACCAACCGAGGTCTTTTACGTCAAAAGATAGTAGAGAAAGAAAAATAAAAATAGATAAAGCAACGGCGACAACCCGCGAAACTTCTCGGATCAAGCGCAAATACCAGACATTTGTAGTGGATTCGTTCAACTGAACTCCTTGGAGGATGGGCCCATGGACTTTAATCTATACGTCTGAAACGACTTTACTACCAGTTTAACAGAGAAGGACAGATCAATCGTGCATCATCAACTTATCATTCTTGGATCCGGCCCGGCAGGATGGACAGCAGCCGTCTACGCTGCCAGGGCCGGATTGTCGCCCGTTCTAATAACTGGTTCAGAGGTCGGTGGCCAGCTAACAACAACGACCGAAGTCGAGAACTGGCCTGGCGGTATTGCTGATTTACAGGGACCTCAGTTGATGATGGACATGCAGGCCCATGCCGAACGGTTTGATACCCAAGTCATCAACGACCATATTCACACAGCCAATCTTAAGCAAAAAATCTTTACTTTAGTAGGAGATCAGGACATCTATACTTGTGATGCGCTAATTATCGCTACCGGAGCAAGTGCTCAGTACTTGGGTTTAGCTTCTGAGGAGAAGTATAAAGGACGCGGAGTTTCCGCCTGCGCAACGTGCGATGGATTTTTCTACAGAGGTCGCTCTGTCGCAGTTATTGGTGGCGGGAATACAGCTGTCGAAGAGGCTTTGTATCTTTCAAATCTTGCCAAAGAGGTCACCCTAGTACACAGACGCAGCTCGCTTCGTGCCGAAAAAATTCTTCAAAAGCGCCTCTTTGGCAAAAATAATATAAACATTGCCTGGAATCATCAGCTAGAGGAAGTTTTAGGTGACGACTCTGGAGTTACTGGGATTACTCTGAAATCGACAACTGATGACTCGATGCAAAACCTAGACGTACATGGAGTATTCATCGCTATCGGACACAAACCGAACACAGATCTATTTGTAAATCAACTCGACATGAATGGTGGATATATAACTGTTCAGTCAGGCCTTGATGGATTCGCCACTAAAACATCAATCCCCGGCATTTTTGCAGCAGGCGACGTAGCCGACCACATCTATCGTCAGGCGATTACATCATCTGGCTTTGGATGTATGGCAGCTCTCGATGCAGAGCGCCACCTAGATGAGGCTGAACACTGATCTCCTTGATCCCACCCCACCTTTTCGACTTCCCAGATGTTTCTGAGGCACTCGATGAACCAAATGGGCTGTTATGTGCCGGCGGAGACCTTTCCGCCCAACGGCTAGAGCTCGCGTATTCTCGAGGAATTTTCCCCTGGTTTTCTGAAGGCGACCCCATTCTCTGGTGGAGTCCGGATCCCAGACTTATTTTGGAGCCAAAAGCATTCAAATCTAAACGTAGTTTAAATAAATCGATCCGCAAACAAGGCTTTGAAATTCGCATGAATCAACGATTTGAGGATCTTATTCGGTTATGTGCTGAAAATCGGCGAAATCAGAACGGTACTTGGATCACCGAGAATATGATTCAAGCCTACATACGGCTAAATGAACTCGGCCTTATCCTCTCCTGCGAAACTTACAAGGATAACCAACTCGTCGGTGGTTTATATGGTGTAAAACTCGGACGAGTCCTGTTTGGCGAATCAATGGTGTCGTTAGTTACTGACGCATCAAAAGCAGCACTCGCATATCTTTGTCAAAAATCTGGCGCATATCAGATTGAACTAATTGACTGCCAAGTCCCGACATCGCATCTTAAATCACTTGGTGCTAGGCTCGTCTCGCGAATTGAATTTATTAAAAGGATCAATGAGCTCGTGCTATGAGTAGTTTTGAACCTCTAAAATTTTTTGCAACAGCACCTCACCCTTGTAGCTATTTTAATGATCGCGATGCCACAACGGTATTTGTTGAACCAGATGTTGATTTGAGACCAGATCAAATTATCAGGCTTGCCGAATCTGGATTCAGGCGATCCGGACGTTACATCTACAAACCGCACTGCGACCAATGTAACGCTTGTATATCGGTAAGAATTCCTGTGGACATTTTTAAACCTAAGCGTCGACAACTTCGCACAAAAAAGCATAATAACGATGTAAGCTTCTCAGTCAGAGATCCTGCTTTAGACGAAGAGCGATACGATTTATATAAACGCTATATCAACGCTAGACATCCCAGCGGTGATATGTTCCCACCATCACCATCACAATACGAATCTTTTCTGGCATCAACCAGAGAGCACACATTTTTTCTAGAGGCTCGCATAGGGAACCGTTTAATTGCAGTAACATTATTTGATGAAATTGTAGGAAACAGCCTTTCTGCGATCTATAGTTTTTTTGAACCCGACTCCCAATTTGAGAGACGCAGTCTAGGTCGAATGATGGTTCTGCAACTAATTGAATTAACGAGTAATTTAGGAATTCCTTACTTATATCTAGGCTATTGGATTCAAGATTCCAAAAAAATGGATTATAAGACTGAATACCGCCCAATTGAGATGCTTATCAACGGCAGGTGGATTCGAGCCGATTAAGCGGGCATAATCGCGCCTTTCATTTACCCTAAAGGGAGCCAAATGGCGAAGGAAGACTCAATTGAAATGGAAGGCACGATAGTTGATACGTTGCCAAACACAATGTTCCGCGTGGAACTAGATAACGGTCATTTAGTGACAGCGCACATTTCCGGAAAGATGCGAAAACACTACATAAGAATTCTGACGGGTGACCGAGTAACCGTTGAGTTAACGCCCTATGACCTGTCCAAGGGTCGCATTACTTTTCGAGCACGTTAACTTCTAATGATCCCCCGGTTCATTGAACCGGGATTTCTTAACTTTAAGCAGGTTCTTTGGATTTAACCTCGCGAGGCATCATCTCAAATGCCAACTCCGCGTCGCCATTAACCGTTACGAGAACACTACCGCCCCCAGCGAGCTTACCAAAAAGAATTGCATCAGCAAGGGGTCGTTTAATTGAGTCTTGGATTACACGAGCCATAGGGCGAGCCCCCATCGACTTGTCGTAACCTCGCTTGGCCAGCCAGTGCATCGCCGCGTCATCTAATTCAATTGAGACCTTCCGGTCATCTAACTGCGCTTGAAGTTCTGCGATAAACTTGTGCACCACCTGCTCAATTACTTCTTCAGTCAGCGCTCCGAATTGAACTATCGAATCTAATCGATTCCTGAACTCGGGGGAGAAGTGACGTTTAACTGCCTCAAGCGCATCAG
>CAZFNA010000067.1:0-10139 GCA_964520465.1 uncultured Pseudomonadales bacterium
ATAGTTTTTCAACTCGTTGCCCAGTTATGAAAGTTGCCAGATGGAGCGCGTGGATGCCGCAATCAGCAAACTGAGCTGAAACACCAATTTGTTGAGGGTCATAGCGCCACCTAATCCTGGGGTTATCAGCATCGGCCGCGTCTGCATGATGGCCGTGTGCAAACTCTGTAAAGACCATTCGAATATTACCAATATCACCTCTTGCGACCATCGCCCTCATATGTCGGACAAGACTGTATCCAGAATACCCGTAGTTAACAGCGCAGATTTTTCCAGAGACTTTGGAAATCGCGACTAAGTCATTCGCTTCCTCCACGGTCATTGTCAGAGGTTTTTCACACAAAATATGAAAGCCTGCTTTCAAGAATTCTTTACTGATTTCGTAGTGAGAGCTATTTGGGGTAGCTACGGTTACTAGCTCAATACGGTCATCGCGTTTGACTTCGCCTGCTAACATCTCCTGCCAGCTTCTATAACTTCGCGATTGATCTAAACCAAGTTCAATTCCATACGATCGAGCTTCCTCTGGACGATGATCAAGTGCCGCAGCAACGAAATTAAACGAGCCGTCAAGTCTCGCTCCCAGCCGGTGGGCTGGGCCAATTTGACTGCCTCGTCCGCCCCCGACTAGGCCCCAATTTAAAATAGACATATTTGCTCCTAGAATCCGACTGAGGCTAAAAAATCGCGATTGGCTGCGGCATCTTTTAATGGAGAGACATCCAGTGTCGGATCGCAGTCCTGCTCGACTGTTAACCATCCATTGTAGCCTCGGCGGATCAAGAGCTCTTGAAGTGCATTGAAGTCGACCTCTCCCTTACCCAAATTACAAAAAATACCTTGTCCACAAGCATCGTAAAATCCAGTTTGATTCTCAATAACTGCTGCTTTAATTACAGGGTTAATATCTTTGCAATGGACATAAGATACTCGGTCGAAGTACTCATCTATAAACGCAATTGGATCAAAACCAGCATACGTTTGATGTCCTGTATCAACGCAGATTTTGAGGTATTTTTCATGGATTGTTCCGAGAAGTACTAAAAGCTCTTCATGGAAGTCCATGAATCCGCCAGCGTGAGAATGTATGCTTACTGTTAGACCAAACTCTTCACTACCCATCACTGCGACATCTCGAATCCGTTGGACAAAATCTTGCCACGTATTTTGATCCATCTTTGTAGCTTGGCCTGGCCGGCCAGCGAATGGTGCGCGAACTTCAGATATAGAGTCAATCAGGACCATTTGCTGTGCTCCATGTTTGACAAGTGCTTCGGCAGTTCGGCGAGCTTGGTCCATTACTATTTTTGCTTTGGCCGGATCATGGAATGGTTGAAATACGACCCCTCCGATCAATTCCAACTGATACTTATGTAAAGCCGGGCGAAGCACTTCTTGGTCCTCAGGCATATAGCCAACGGGACCTAATTCAATGCCGGTATAACCTGCCTGCTGACATTCTTTTAATACAGATTCCCAATGTGGATTTCTGGGATCACCCGACCATTCGACACCCCAAGAACATGGGGCATTACCAACTTTTATAGTCAATTTCTTATCCTCCTACATCTGTCCACGATTGTTTGTCATGCGAGACTCTAATGGCATCACAAACCTGCATAACTTCGAGACCATCTGTGAAGCTTGGCCATGCCTTTATCTCTCCAAGGATTGCCCGATAAAATGCAATTTGTTCTAAAATAATTTGGTCTTGATAACCAGTCCCGTGCCCTGGACCTTGGCAAAACATTGAATACCCTCCATGCCCCGGGCCAGCTAATACGCGTTGAAATCCCTGATCGATTCCTGCTCGGTAGATCCAAAGACAATTTTGATCTTCTTGGTCAAATCGAATCGCTCCTTTTGTGCAGTGGATTTCATATGCCAGACCCATTTTTCTGCCGTGTGCGACGCGTGAGGCAGAGATAAATCCATTTGCCCCATTTTTGAATTCGCACATTAAGTGTGCTTGATCGTCGTTTGCCCCTTTCGATGGAGGCCTACCGCGAACTGATGGCCGACTTCGAATATCTGCTATGACTCGCACTATTGGACCTGCTAGAGCTAATGCGCAATGAATGGGGTGGGGCATTAAGTCACCAAGCGTGCCATTGGCCTCACCTTCTTGTCTCCATTCGTTTCCTTCAGTTTTAACAAGGAAGTCTTCATGGTGTTCGCCCCTATACCAAATGATATCTCCAAGGGTTTCAGCATTGAGAACGCTGCGCGCATACGCTGTCGACGGGGTATGAATGTAGTTGTAGCCGACCATATGTATTAGTTCCTTAGTTACTTTTACTATCTCGATAGCTTCACTCAAGTTCTGTCCCATTGGTTTTTCACACAAAACTGGCTTCCCAAATGTGGCGCATAGCCTCACGTATTCTAAATGGGTGGCTTGAGGAGATGCTATGATCACAGCGTCTATCTCGGGCGACCCAATTAATAATGAGGCTGAGTTGAAAGCTTGTTTGTACCCAAATATTTTTTTGTATTTTTCCGCGGTTGCTTGACTCGAGGCTGCCACGCCTTCTAATTCGATATTTACGCTAAGTTCGGCATTGACCTTGGCAGCCCGGGCCGCTGCCGCGTGCGCCTTCCCCATGTAGCCGCCGCCTATGATTCCCACACGGATTTCTTTTACTGTATTGGGCACTTATAACCTTCCCTATTTGCAACCGGTTGCAAAGTTTGTATCCTCTTTCTATATAAAATCAACTGAAAATCCGTTGTAGGTGATTTATGGCTAAACTTATTACTCTCACCACTGCTCAAGCTATCGTTAAGTTTTTAGATAATCAGTGGATTGATATTGATGGCGGCCGGGTTCGAGTTTGCGGTGGCGGCTTCGGAATTTTTGGTCATGGGAACGTGACATGTCTAGGAGAAGCGTTATACAGCGCCCGCGAGACTCTACCTCTATATAGAGGCCAGCATGAGCAGGGCATGGGATTTGCTGCTGCTGCATATGCTAAATACTTTTTGAGAAAGCGTTTTCTGTTTTGTACGGCGTCGGCAGGTCCAGGCACAGCTAATTTAGTAACGTCTGCTGCTTTGGCCATGGCAAACCGCCTGCCTGTTTTAATGCTTTGTGGCGATAATTTTACGACGCGCCTGCCGGATCCTGTGCTGCAGCAGGTCGAAAATTTTGGAGATCCAACGTACGGTGTGACTGATTCGTTCAAGCCAGTTGTAAGGTACTGGGATAGAATCACTCACCCGGCGCAAATTCTCCAGACTTTGCCTCAAGCCCTGCAGACTATGCTTGATCCAGCGGATTGTGGCCCCGCATTTGTTGGACTTCCTCAAGATGTTCAAGGCTGGGCGTATGATTTCCCGGCGAGCTTTTTTGAGCCTAGAGTCCATCATATCCGTGAATTGATGCCCGATCCTCGGGAACTGCTTGAGGCGTCAGCACTAGTGCTGGGAGCCAGGAGACCCTTGATAGTCGCTGGTGGCGGCATACAATACGGTGAGGCGGTGAATGAATTGCGTATATTCGCTGAGCGACATCGAATTCCGGTTGCCGAGACTATTGCTGGTCGAGCCAACATGTTATGGAACCATCCGCTTAATGTGGGACCCTTGGGAGTAACGGGCTCGGATAGCGCAAATAATCTAGCTGAGGATGCAGATTTAGTGCTTTGCGTTGGTACGCGGCTGCAGGACTTCACTACGGGTTCGTGGACTTGCTTTAAAGAGGATGCGCAATTAGTCACGATCAATCCTGGTAGATTTGACGCACACAAACACATGGCCAAGGCAGTCGTCGCAGGTGCTAAACCATCTTTACCGGCTTTAAGTGATCTATTGGGAAGTTATCAAGTCAGGCAGGAGTGGCTCGATAAAGTTCAGTCTGAGATTGTAGAATGGGAAATCATTCGTGAAAAAAATATTAACCCTGGTTCAGGGCCGAATCGTTATGCTCAGGTGGTCGGCGTAGTCAATGAACTTTGCGAGCCGTCTGACAGAATAATAGCTGCTGCTGGGGGTTTGCCGGCCGAAGTCACTGCTAATTGGCGTACTTTGAAGACCGGCACTGTAGACGTGGAATTTGGTTTCAGTTGCATGGGGTACGAAATTTCTGGCGGTCTAGGTGCGCGAATAGCGCAAGCAGAGAAGGAACCAGATTCCAATACAATCGTGTTTGCTGGTGACGGATCTTACCTGCTTTTAAATAGCGATCTTTATACATCTGTTATAACTGAGAAGAAGCTCATTTTAATTGTTTTAGATAACGGCGGATTCGCCGTTATTAACAAATTACAGGTGGGCAAAGGAAATGAGAGCTTTAATAATTTGTTTAAAGATACGCCAACGGTCACAAATTTAGTTGGTGTAGATTTCGTTACTCATGCTAGGAGCTTGGGAGCTGAAGCAGAGAAAGTGCTAAATGCCCAGGACTTTAGGGCAGCTTTTAAGCGAGCCAAAGAGTCCGTAAATAGCTACGTGATTGTGATGGATGTCGATCCATATGAGGGATGGACTCAGGAGGGACACGCTTGGTGGGAAGTAGGTATACCTTCGGTTTCCCAAAGTAGAAAAATAAACGAATCTTATTCTGAAACAGAGGCAGGACGTGTAAAACAGAGGCGGGGTATCTGATGCTGAGCTCTCTTTTTCTTACCGAGCGACCTTTCTTGGTCGTTGGTCGCGCCGGCATGGATATATATCCATGTCCGGCAGGAACAAAAACTGAAGATGCTAAAGATTTTTTTCCTGCGCTAGGGGGTTCAAGCGCCAATATAGCAGTTGCACTCAGTCGATTAGGACAAAAAGTCTCGTTGGTTACATGTGTGTCCGATGACGCAGTGGGGCGATACGCACTAAATCAGCTTCGAGCATACGGGATTGACACTACTTATATCAGGTCAGTGGAGAATGGCGCTAGGACAAGTTTGGCGGTTGTTGAGACCCGCACTAATGATCACCAGAGTGTTATTTATCGGAACAATGCGGCCGACTTTCAAATGGATTCAACTGACTTTGCTGAGATTGATTTTTCGGTGTATTGCGCCTTATTAGTTACGGGTACTTGTTTGACCGCAGAGCCCTCGAGGTCTGCATCGCTAAAGGCACTTTCCGAGGCGAAGTCGAGTGGTGTTTTAACCATTATGGATTTGGATTATCGACCATATTCTTGGGAAAGCCATGAGTGTGCGCAAAAAGTATACAATCAGGCGGTCAGTCTTCTCGATATCGTTGTGGGTAATGACGAAGAGTTCGGGCATATGGCAGGCAGTTACGAGCAGGGGGAATTACTCGCCAAGTCTCTTGCAGACTCTGGCAAGATTGCCATCTACAAAATGGGCGAAAATGGAAGTCGTACTTATACGCCTTTTACCTGCATTAATACTGGAATTTTTCGGACAAAACCAATCAAGCCAACTGGTGCAGGTGATGCCTTTCTCGGAAGCTTATTGGCTGGTATGTGCCGCGATCGCGATCTTGCAAAGGGTCTATTATACGGCAGTGCAAGTGCAGCCCTGGTAGTTGCCCGTGTGGGTTGTGCGCCGGCCATGCCCACCGTTTCAGAATTAGATGAATTTTTGGAAGAGAACGGCTCTTCTGTAGAGCAAAATATTGGAGTGCCTTGATGCATATTGCGCCTTTTGAAAATCAGAACCAACCAATTGTGGACACCAACAACGAGAGAGTTCCACTCAACTATTTTAATATTGTCAAACTTACTCGTGGAGAGCGTTTCGAATACCGTGTTTCGGGGTATGAGACATGTGTTGTTCCAGCTACTGGACGAGTATCTGTCCTGGTCGAGAATCGTGAGGTTGGTGAAATTGGCCTGCGTCACGAGGATGTCTGGGACGGAGAGCCAGAAGGTGTTTACGTTCCAACTAATCTGAAGGGATCAATTATCTGTGTGAGTGAGTCGGCTGAAGTCTTTGTTGCTGGAGCAAGGTATGCAGAGACACTCGAACCATTTGTTGTGTGCGCTGACGATCTTGATGTTATCCAATACGGGTCAGACGACACTAAAACACATCGAAAAATTAAGCATATATTGGGTCAAAAGCAGCATGACAAGGTTGGATTGCTTTTAGTATCAGAACTTTTCACTGTCGGCGAGGGAGGGTGGAGCGGATTTCCTAGCCACAAGCACTCTCAAGATCGAGAGGGGGAGACTCATCACGACGAGACTTATAACTTCCGGTTCAAACCTAATAGTGGTGGTGCGTTACAACTTTTACAGAAGTCTGAGGCAGATCCAGGAGAGGCCTTCCATGTGGTTGACCGCTCAACGTTTCTAATCGACGACGGATACCATCCTTGTTGCGTATTCCCTGGGTGTCAGATGTATTACTTTACCCTTTTGGGGGGCGCTACTAAGAGGGGTTTGACGCCCTATTTCCAGCCAACTTATGCTGGTCAGCTAGAGACAATTCCGGGCATGAAAGCAATGTGGGATAAGTTCAAATGATTGCAAGTCTTGCCCAAGTTTTAGGCGATGCCAAACGAGAAAAAACAGCCGTTGCTGGGCTGGTGTGTTTGGGCTGGGAGGACATGCGTGCTTACGTTACTGCAGCTGAGTCGGAGAACTTGCCCGTGATCCTCCAAGCTGGTCCAAGTTGCCGTCGGCACACGCCTTTGCCAGTCTTAGGTACGATGATGCGATACCTCGCTGAGGCTGTATCTGTGCCAGTTGTGATCCACCTTGATCATGGGAATAGTATAGACGAGTGTAAAGAAGCGATTGATTCAGGGTTCTCAAGCGTAATGTTTGATGGTTCGCGCCTCTCCCTTCGTGAAAACATAAAAAAAACAAAGGCGGTAGTTGAAATAGCTAGCGCATACGGTATCTCCGTCGAAGGAGAGATTGGATTTGTAGGTTATGCCAAGGGTGAGTCTTCCGCCGGTACAGACCCGAATGAAGCGAGTTTATTTGCATCTGAGACCAACATAGATGCGATGGCGATCTCTATCGGGAACATGCATTTACAGCTTGATACAGAGACGCCTCTAGATGAGACTTTATTGAGAAAAATTCAAGAAAAGACCCAAATTCCTTTAGTTATACATGGAGGTAGCGGGGTGCCCAAGAGGCAGCGAGCCTTCCTAGCAGAGAACTCGAATATATGTAAATACAATATAGGAACGGAATTGAGAGTAGGTTTTGGGAAAGGATTGCGGGCAACTCTTGATAGCGATCCGACTGTTTTCGATCGGGTGCAAATCCTTTCTGCACTGGAGCCCCAGATCGAAGCCGACGCTCGTGATGTTTTGAGGAGCATCCAACATGATTGAACTTGCGCTTCTTGGAGCCGGCCGCATAGGCCAAGTTCATGCAAATACTGTGTCGCGGCATCCCGGAGCCAGATTGAAATATGTGTTTGATCCAGTTTATGACTCTGCAAAATCAATAGTGGAAAAATGTGGTGCGGAGATGGCCTCGCTAGAGGAAATCTTGCAAGATCGGAAGGTACAGGGCATTTTGATTTGCACACCATCAAACCAGCACGCAACTCAGATTGAAGAAGCGACAGAAGCAGGTAAAGCTATTTTTTGTGAAAAACCAATTGCGACTGATTTAGGGACGACGAGAGCTACTTTAGAGTTTGTTGAATTTAATCAGGGTATCTTGATGCTAGGTTTTCAGCGTAGATTTGACCCACACTTTTGTGCACTTAAATCCAAATTGTCAGAGGGACTATTTGGCCAGCTTGAGCAGCTTACTATTACAAGTCGTGATCCAGAGCCACCCCCTTACTCTTACATGAAGGCGTCAGGCGGGCTGTTTAAAGATATGACTATTCATGATTTTGATATGGCGAGGTGGTTACTGGACGAGCCGATCCAAAGTGTCTACGCGACTGGCAGCGCCTTGGTTGATGCCAAGACGGCCACAGAAGGTAATGATATAGATACAGCCAGCTTGGTCTTGATAAGTCAAACGGGGAAGCAAATTACGATTTTGAATAGCCGGCGCTCAACGTGTGGATACGATCAGCGTATAGAGGCTCACTGCTCTAAAGGCACACTGCAAGTCAATTCGGTTAGGGAAACGAGCTTAGTCATAGCAGATAATACTGGGATTAGTGAGCGTCCCCTGGAAAACTTTTTCATGACCAGATATGAAAAAGCCTATCAAGCGGAAATCAGTCATTTTATAGATTGTCTCGCTACATTTGAGCAACCTCTGGTAAATGGACTTGATGGGCTAGAGGCGCTGCGTCTGGCCGAAGCCGCCTCTATGAGCCTGAGAACTGACAGCGTGATAAAATTGGAAAGTATATAGACCCAAATAAAAAATTAAATTAAAACTCGGAATATTTTTTGCTTATTAATTGTATGAATTATCACTAGCAATTCATCAGTCTTATTTTTCAAAGTCTAATTTTATAAGTAAAAAGTTCGATGCCTCTGAAAGCAGATAATATTCGAAGTAAAAGTGACGTGGGGATTCCACAAAGGATTTAAACAAACGTTTTCGTTGCTGTAATTTGAGGTGAATATGCGCACACAGGTTGGAATGTCTTAGGGTGTGGATGAACTTAACCGGGTTGTCCAGCCAATCCAAGACAGTATTTTAGCAAGCCTTGAGCTTGAGACTTATCTTGGTGGTACTTCAGGGCAATGAAAATAGCATTATTGTTTGGCTCATCAGGCTTAGTTGGAGCTCATCTCCTCAATCAACTAATTAAAGATAACAATTACTCTAAAATTAAATTAATGTTCGTGCAACTCCTGAAGTTAGTGGTCCAAAAGTAGATATTATTAAGACTGATTTTAATAATTTACAAAATCATAAAGAAGATATTAGAGGCAATGATTGTTTCGTTTGTATTGGCACAACTAAGCAAAATTCACCTAATAAAGATAAATATAGAAGGGTTGAACTTGATCTTCCTAAAGAAATAGCAAAAATTGCAAAATCAAATTTGGTTAATTCATTTATCTTTGTCTCTGCATCATATGCAAACTCCCGGAGTTCAAGAGACTATATAAAATTCAAAGGACTGGTTGAAGAAGAATTGAAAAAACTTAATTTTCTGAAATTAGCCATAATGAGACCCTCCTTTTTAAGAGGAGATAAAAAAGAAAAGAGATTAAGTGAAAAAATAGGCATCTTCGTTTTTAGGTTACTTTCTCCGTTACTTTTAGGTCCGTTAAAGAAAATTAAACCGATTCACGCTGATACTGTTGCAAAAGCAATGATAATTGTCATTCAAAATAATATTAAACAAACTATTTTTGAGTCAAATAAAATTGTTCAAATAAATAAATCATGAAAGATCTTAATTTTAAACGTCCTTGACCTAATCCTAAAAACCACCTGGCAACGTAGAACCTAAATCCGCCCAATGATCACTTCATAGAGGCGCTTTTTTCAGAATGCATTGGTGGACTAGTTTTTTATTGACGCTGAGCTACAAACGCAAGAAGCGTTAAAAAGTGCTTAGAGGGAGCTTTCGAATCGAGAAAAATAGATTTCGAATAGGTCCGTTGGAAGGTTTGTCTCAGTTAATAGACTGCGAATCAATTTTCCTTTACCCCCTTCAACTTCTGGTGCGACGGATTTGAAGCATTGCGCCTGGCGATGCCGCTTTGATGTTTTTACGAGTTGGAAAGGTGGTTAAATTGATCGTTGCGTCTACGTAAGGAATGTAAATGGTGCGCCCGAGAGGATTCGAACCTCTGACCTCTGCCTTCGGAGGGCAGCGCTCTATCCAGCTGAGCTACGGGCGCTTTGACGAAGAAACCGCACTTTGTTCACTTCGTTAAGTTTGTAAACGCTATTGTAGCAACAATCCGAACGACTGTTGTGAATTCCATGTGACACAGCTGTGACAAATAAAGCTCCACCCGGAGGCGAGTAATTCATCTTATTAAATGTTGTTTAGTACCTGCTCACATTTGCAAAAGAGTGATTTGCAAAACCTATTCATATAATTTCTAGGGTGTTACAAACTAGATTTCCATATTTCTTCTGGTTCTCTTTCTGTTTCTAACGTTCTCTTTGGCGAAGTACATTACCAGTATTACTATTGAATTTTTTGTTCTCGATACTGATGGCGATGAGAAATAGGATTCATGGAATTCTGATGCCTTAATCTAACCCACAAAGGTCTTAGCGTTGCTATGAATTGGATGCATCACTTGCTCCCAAGCATCTTCCATTGCTA
>CAZFNA010000068.1:0-3611 GCA_964520465.1 uncultured Pseudomonadales bacterium
CTGACGCGTGATTAATGACATTAAACTCGATGCTAAGTCTCGTATGGACAAGTCGTTAGAGGCTTTGGGTCATGCATTTGCTAAAATACGGACCGGGCGTGCTCATCCATCAATCCTAGATTCGATTCGAGTAAGCTATTATGGGTCGGAGGTTCCAGTCAGTCAGGTTGCCAATATCTCGGTGGAGGACTCCAGGACTTTAGCAGTGACACCCTGGGAAAAACCAATGGTTGGTGAGATTGAGAAAGCAATTTTGAGGTCCGATCTTGGTTTAAATCCGGCGACGGCTGGTGAAGTTATTCGAGTGCCTATGCCGGCTTTGACTGAAGAAACGCGACGCGGTTTTACTAAGCAAGCACGGGCTGAGGGTGAGCAATCAAAAGTTGCTATGCGCAACATTCGTCGTGATGCACTCTCTGAGGTTAAGGACTTGTTGAAAGCAAAGGAAATCTCCGAGGATGACGATCACCGAGCTGCCGATGAGATACAGAAACTGACTGATGATATGGTTAAGCGTGTTGATCAGTTGTTACAGGAAAAAGAAGCCGACTTGATGGAAGTCTGATCTGCATGACCGAACTGCGGACTCCAATTCATATTGCCATTATTATGGATGGTAATAACCGGTGGGCCAGATTGCATGGCAGACCTATTCTTGGCGGCCATTCTGCTGGCGCCGACGCATTACGACAAGTGATAACTAAATGTATCGAGCGAGGAGTCCATACTCTTTCTGTATTTGCATTCTCTAGCGAAAACTGGAGCCGGCCAAAGCTGGAAGTTGACGGATTGATGCGCCTCTTTGAGAAGTCTTTAAAGGATGAAATTCCTGAATTGACCGAGCATAAGATTGCAATTCAGGTAATTGGAGACCGATCAAGATTTTCGGAAACATTAAGACGATCAATTGATCATGCGGAGCAGATTACCAAATCCGGGACGCGATTGAAGCTCAATATTATGGCTAACTATGGAGGTCGGTGGGATATTGTCGATACTGCCCGACGTTTGGCTGAGCAAGTCGATCGGGGTGAGATTTCATCTAACGCAATCGATGAGCGTTTATTTGAATCGCGGCAAAACTTGGCTGGACAAGCTGATGTAGATTTGTTGATTCGTACCGGTGGTGAGCATCGCTTTTCTAATTTTTTGCTTTGGCAGTCTGCTTATGCAGAGCTAGTTTTCAGTGATGTGTTGTGGCCTGATTTTGATGGTGAAACTCTTGATCAATGCCTCTTAGAATTCATCAATCGCGAACGCCGCTTTGGGCAGACGTCTGAGCAAGTGGGTACAGGTTGATGCTCAGAACCCGTATCCTGACAGCCTTGCTATTATTTCCACTAGCATTATTGATTTTATTTGCGTCGACTGTGAACATATTTGCGATAAGCGTTGGACTAATTGTACTTGTCGCCGCGTGGGAGTGGATTCATTTATCATGCTCAGTCAATCGAGCTCGAACATGCATATTGCTTGCCGCAATTTTAGTTTTGTTGGTCGGATCTTATAGTCTGTCATCGATGTATGCGCTGGTGATAATTGGCTGTGGTTGCGTATTTTGGATCGGCGCATTTGTTATGGTGGTAGTCTACCCTAAAGGTCGGGATCAGATCGCCAACAAATATGTTAAGTTATTGTTTGGTTTACTTGTTTTGATTCCCGCGTATGTGGCTTTATTGCAATTACGTCGTCATGAGGCTCATCTATTATTCATCTCGTTGTTGGCTGCTATTATTTGGACTGCAGACGTAGGAGCCTATTTTATCGGCCGCCAATTTGGCACCTCTAGACTTGCACCAAACGTCAGCCCTGGCAAGAGCTGGATCGGTTTATTTGGAGGGTTGGTCATGGCACTAGCCGCTGGAATAATTGTCGTTTTGCTTGATAGGTCGACAAGTTATTCGTTATCACCAATTGCCTGGGCTTCTCTTGCAGGTCTTACTATAGTTACGGTCTCATTGTCAGTTCTTGGCGATTTATTCGAGAGTCTTATCAAAAGGGAGTCCGGCGTCAAAGACTCATCCTCACTATTGCCTGGCCATGGTGGTATCATGGATCGTATTGATTCTTTGACTGCCGCCTCTCCTTTTTTCACCGTTATCGTATACTTTGCTGGCTGGCCCTGGCTATGACGCAAGGCGTTGCACTTTTTGGCGCTACAGGTTCGATTGGGGAGTCAACGCTTGCTGTAATCGAAGAGCATCCTGAGCGCTTTCATCTGGAGGTAGTCAGTGCCCATACCTCGATAGATAAGCTGGTGCATATTATTGAACGATTTTCTCCAAGACATGTGATTTTGACCGATGCGTCTGAGGCAAACTCTTTACTGGAAAAAATCCCTAAGAATTTTAAGGGGTCGCTTGCCTTTGGTGAGCACTCTTTGACTGAAGCGGCTAGTGCCTCGGAGGTAGACGTAGTAATTGCAGCCATCGTGGGGTCGGCTGGATTGGTCTCAACCTATGCCGCCATCCGGGCAGGAAAGCGAGTGTGCCTAGCAAATAAAGAGGCTTTGGTAATGGGAGGAGAGTTGATGATGGCTGAAGCTGCTAATCAGAATGCTATTCTGTTGCCCATTGATTCTGAACATAACGCAATACATCAATGCCTACCCAAAAAATATATGGCCGGATCACCCATCTCTGGCTTGAAACAGTTAGTATTAACCTGTTCAGGTGGTCCATTTCGTGAGTGGTCAATCGAAGGCATGCAGAGCGCGACTCCTGAGCAGGCGCTAGCTCATCCAACCTGGTCGATGGGTCGTAAAATCTCAATTGATTGCGCGACATTGATGAATAAGGGTTTGGAGCTAATTGAGGCTACTCATCTGTTTGGAGTTCGTGAGCATTTAATTGATGTTGTAATTCACCCTGAATCAGCGGTTCATTCTTTGGTTGAATTTGTTGATGGTTCAATGCTTGCTCAGCTTGGAAGTCCCGATATGCGGATACCGATTGCACATGCTTTAGGGTTCCCTGATCGATTGGAAATTAACGTCGAGCGATTGTCCTTGATTAAGCTATCAAAGCTGCATTTTGAGGCCATAGACTACGGTAGATTTCCGTCTGTATTGCTGGCCAGACAGGTTAGTTCGGAGGGTGGCGATCGCGCGGTGATTTTTAATGCCACCAATGAAGTGGCAGTTGACGCTTTTTTGGGAGGAGCTATTAGATTTTCCCAAATTATGCATCTAATTTCTGATTGCTTGAATCAAATGGTTTCGTTGCCCATTTCATGTATTGATGATGTGCTTGAAATTGATAGGATGAGTCGTCGGATTGCTAATGAGTGGATGATGGAGCGCAGATGATTTTAACAATTCTTGCAACAATTGTTGCCTTAGGAATTCTAGTTACAGTGCATGAGTTTGGACATTACTGGGTTGCAAAGCGATGCGGCGTTCGTGTCCTTCGGTTTTCGGTAGGCTTTGGGCGCTCTTTATATACGTGGAGGGACCAGGCTGGTACCGAATTCTGTATTGCGGCCATCCCTCTTGGTGGGTATGTGAAAATGCTCGATGGGCGTGAGCAATCCCTTCGTGACGATGAGCATTCTGAAGCGTTTGATCAAAAAACAATCGGTCAACGTTTTGCGATAGTTGCTGCGGGTCCATT
>CAZFNA010000068.1:3711-6862 GCA_964520465.1 uncultured Pseudomonadales bacterium
TAGTGGATGAATTGCCGGCTGCAACCGGTATGAGTGTTGAACTGCCTGCCGAGGTGATTACATTTAACGGTCGGCAGGTAGAATCCTGGGAAGGCATCACTATTGCGATGGTTGATGTAATTGGTGATCAAGCTACTGTTCAGGTCGCGCTAAGGCCCCTGAATTTGGAGGCCATAGAAACGATTACATTGGCTGTTCCATCAGATTTGATTTTAGATAAGAGCCCCTTGGTAGCATTTGGTATCAAGCCATGGTCGCCCGTTATAGATACAGAGCTGGCCCGCGTGATTCCAGGAGGTGCCGGAGAAATTGCAGGTTTACTTTCAGGTGATCTCATCAAAGCGGTTAATGGACGTTCTGTTGCTGATTGGGAATCCTTTGTTAAAGAAATAAAAGTAGCATACGGTCGGCCAACTGATTTAACGGTGGAGCGGGATGCTCAAAATCAGATAATAGTAGTGATCCCAGAACAACGTGATGGCCCCGATGGCCCCTATGGATTTTTAGGTGTTGCGCCGGTTGTGAAGCCACTACCGCCCGAATTTGTGCGTACGATTCAGGAGAATCCGTTGTCTGCCTTGCTAGTCGGTGTCAGGCGTACAATTGAGATGAGCTGGTTGACCATTGGGTCAATTGGAAAAATGATTACAGGGGTAATCTCTCCAGAGAACTTGAGTGGTCCACTTACCATTGCGAGAGTGGCGGGCGATACAGCTAGCTCTGGCTGGTATGCTTATCTGAGTTTTATAGCCTATTTAAGCGTTAGTTTAGGTATATTGAATCTACTTCCGATCCCAGTGCTCGATGGCGGGCATTTAGTTTTTTTTGCTTTGGAATGGTTGCGCGGCAAACCAGTTTCAGAGCAAATTCAAATGCAAGGTATTCGATTCGGCATGGTATTTCTGATGAGTTTAATGGTTTTTGCTTTTTATAATGATTTGATGCGGTTGTAGTCCGCAAGAAACAAGGAAGTTCTTTCATGCGTTTTCCAATCCTGCTTAGCGCGCTTATTTTATTTTTTGGAATTTCGGTTCAGGCTGCGATGCCTTTTCAAGCAATGGACATACGAATCGATGGGTTAAAGCGAGTTCCGTCTGGAGCAGTGTTTGATGTGCTAACTATTCAGCCAGGTGATATGGTGACGGATGCTGACATTAGTAGGGTCACTCGCTCCTTATTTGAGACTGGATTTTTTGATCAGGTCGAGATTCGTTCTGAAGGGGACGTCCTAGTAATCCAAATAACTGAGCGCCCAGCGGTATCGAGGATTGATATTGAAGGCAATCAAGCTATTAAGACCGAAGATCTGCTCAATACTTTACGCCGCGCTGGTATCTCAGAGGGAGATGTGCTCAAAAGAGCGACTCTTGATCAGCTAGAGCAAGCTATCCAGCGGCAATATACGGATAGTGGTCGTTATGACGCAACGGTTAACTCGAAAGTTATTGAACAGGATCGCAATCGGGTTGGACTAAAGATCTCAATATATGAGGGCTCTGTAGCCAAGATTTCTGAAATTTCAATTGTCGGAAATGTGATGCTAGACGACGATATGTTATTAGGTGAGATGATGCTAACAGGAGCAGAGCTCTTCACCTGGTTTACTGGCTCTGATGACTATGAAGTAGAGAGACTGAATGCGGATATTGAAGCAATTCGATCGTACTACTTGGACAGAGGATATGTGAACGTTGAAGTGTCTGAACCGCAGGTCGAATTGTCTGAGAATTTGGAAAATGTTTTTATCACGATAACAGTCAATGAAGGATTGGAATTCCGTGTTGGCTCTATAAATGTAGGTGGGGAGCAGCCTATCGACCTCTCTTCGACTATAAAAAAAATGACTTTGCGGGAAGGAGAGATATTTAGTCGTCGCCTTGTGAATGAAGCCATCAATACCATGAGTGAAAAGCTAGCGGATGCTGGATATGCTAATGCTCGAATAAGGGCCGTTCCTGATATTAACAATCAGACCAAGTTAGTGGATGTGACTTTGGTGGTTACGCCTGGTCCGTTGGTTTATGTGCGCAGAATTGAATTTCGTGGTAACACTGAGACATCTGATGTTGTGTTACGTCGTGAAATTCCACAATTGGAAGCCTCTGTGAGCTCGGCGTCTGCGATTGAAAAAGGGAGGATTAAATTACAACGTTTAGGATTTTTCAGCTCAGTCCGCGTTTCAATACGTCCGGTAATAGATCAGCCTGACCAAGTTGATATTGTCTATGAAGTCAAGGAACAGGCATCGGGTTCACTATCAGCAAGTGTTGGGTTTAGTCAGGGTGAAGGGGTTTTGCTGGGTGCGGCTGTTAGCCAGAAAAACTTCCTTGGCTCAGGTAACGCAGTATCCTTTAGTCTCCAAACGTCAAGCTCAACCAAAGAGGCTCGATTCTCCTTCACCGATCCTTATTACACCATTGATGGCGTCAGTCGTGGTATTGATCTGTATATGAAACAGACAGATTTCGATGAGGAAGGGACCGCGGACTATACCACTGACGATACCGGTATTGGACTGTCTTTTGGGTATCCGATTAGTGATCAGTCGCGAATCAGTACAAGCTTCGCAATTCAGAATGTTAATCTGAAGACTGTGGCCTCAGTCCCAAGTTACATCGATAATTTTCTTATATCAGAGGGTTTTTCATCGGGTAGACGAACTACAGATTTTGTTGAGTATACCATCGGTACGGCTTACACTTATAACACCTTGAATAAAGCATTTCTCCCCACGGATGGCACTCGTCATAGACTTGAATTTGATATATCTATACCCGGCTCCGATCTAGAATACTATACGTCTAGTTATCTCGGGGAAACGTATATCCCAGTGTTAAACAGTGAAGATGTTAGTCTAAAATTTAAAACCCGTTTGGGATTCGGGGATGGTTTTGGAGATTCAAATGGATTGCCATTTTTGAAAAACTTTTTTGCCGGTGGGATTCGCTCATTACGAGGATATACATACAATAGCCTAGGGCCTGTAGATTCAAATAATGAGCAGATTGGAGGTAACTTTTTGGTTACTGGAACAGCTGCTGTTCAATTTCCGATGCCGGGCGTTAAGGAGACAGATCAGGCACGGTTATCGCTATTCGTTGATGCTGGTCAAGTTTATGAGGACTCGGCTAAGCTGGGTAACCTTCGTTAT
>CAZFNA010000068.1:6872-10129 GCA_964520465.1 uncultured Pseudomonadales bacterium
TATTCAGCCGGTCTCGCACTCGCTTGGATGACTCCTATTGGGCCACTGTCTTTTACATACGCATCGGCTTTGAATAAAGAGTTTGGGGATGAGACTGAAAGCTTTCAATTCTCAATTGGTTCGACCTTCTGATGCGCTACACATTAGCTGAGCTCGCTCGGTTGACGGCGACTGAGTTGGTGGGAGAAGGAAAACATGAGATTACTGAGTTGGCATCACTTTCTCGGGCAATAAATAGTAGCTTGAGTTTTTTGTCGAGTACTGCGCGTCTCAATGAACTTAGGGCGACCCGCGCTGGAGCTGTTGTTATTCCGCGAGAGGTTGTTGGTGATGTCAAGCGGGGCCTGATTTCCCAAGATCCTTATCGAACTTACGCTGAGCTCTCTGCTCTCTTTAATGTAAAAGGAATTCCTTTCGATCAAGGAATTCATCCTAGTGCAGTTGTTGATAGTTCAGCAGTGCTTGCCGACGGTGTTTCTGTTGGTCCCGGTGCGGTTATTGGAGCCGAGGTTGTTATCGGGGCAGGTTCAGTGATTGGACCTAATGCTACATTATATCCAGAGACAAGGATTGGGCTCGATTGCTTGATCGGTGCTGGAGCGGTCCTTGGCTACGATGGATTTGGATTCGCAAAATCAGAACATGGCTGGATCAAGATTCAACAGCTCGGTGGTGTTGTCATTTATGATGATGTTGAGATTGGTGCTGGTTGTACTATTGATCGTGGCGCACTTGATGACACCGTGATTGCGGATGGCGTAAAACTCGATAATCAAGTGCATATTGCTCATGGGTGCCAGGTTGGCGAACGGACAGCAATAGCTGGCTATGTTGCACTTGCAGGAGGGACCATTATTGGTGCAGATGTGACTGTTGGAGGTATGACTGGATTTACGGGGCATCTATCTGTCTGTGATAAAGTACACATTGGTGCAAATGCACTGGTGACTCGTTCTATCACTGTCCCGGGCACCTATCTAGGTGGTTCTGGGGGAGTCATGAAAGCGGACGAGTGGCGTAAAAATGCTGTTCGTTTTCGGCAGCTAGACGTATTGGCGCGTCGATTACAGGCGTTAGAAAAGCGTATTTTGTAATTAGATTAAGGATTTATAATGCCTCTGGATATCAAGGAAATCCGCGAGTATCTTCCTCATCGTTACCCATTTTTGTTAGTGGATCGGGTGCTTGAAATCGAGATGGGCAAACGAATTAAAGCGTTGAAAAACGTGACTTGTAATGAGGATTTTTTTAATGGTCATTTCCCTGCTCATCCTGTTATGCCGGGGGTTTTAATTATTGAGGCCCTGGCACAGGCTGCTGGTGTATTAGGCTTTAAAACTATGGATACAAAACCGTCAGAGGGTTCAGTTTATCTGTTTGTAGGTGCTGATAACGTGCGCTTTAAGCGTCAAGTGGTCCCAGGTGATCAATTGATCCTAGAAGCCGAAGTTTTGCGGGTGCGGGCTGGAGTCTGGAAGTTTGGTTGTTATGCCAGCGTAAATGCTGAGAGAGTCTGCACGGCTACTATATTGTGCGCGGATCGCGCGATTTGACTAACATTCACCCACAGGCATTGGTTGACCCTAAAGCTAAAATTGCTGAGGACGTCAAAATTGGTGCCTTTGCGATCGTCGGCCCCGAAGTATCAATTGGAGCCGGCACGGTTGTCGGACCGCATGCAATTTTGAAAGGTTCGACGACTATTGGAAAACGTAATCGAATTTTTCAATTTGCTTCTGTGGGCGAGGATTGTCAGGACAAAAAATACCAAGGCGAATGGACTGAACTTGTGATTGGAGATGATAACGTTATCCGGGAAGGGGTAACTTTACATCGGGGTACAGTGCAAGACCATGGAATCACTCAGATCGGTTCGAGTAACCTTTTCATGTGCTACGTTCATGTCGCTCATGATTGTATTATTGGTGATCAAATTATTATGGCTAATAATACTGCAGTCGCTGGGCACGTTCATGTCGGCAATGGAGCGATTCTAGGTGGTGGGACATTGGTGCATCAGTTTTGCCGCATTGGACAGTACGCCATGACGGCTGCTGGGACGGTAGTGCTACAGGATATACCAGCATTTGTGACTTGTTCAGGGAACCGTGCTGAAGCACGTGGAATGAATGTTGAAGGGATGCGTCGACGTGGTGTCGACAGTGATGTCATCAACCGATTGCGGGAAGCTTATAAAACTGTATATCGACGTGGTTTAACTATAGGTCAAGCGATTGCCGAGCTAGATCAAAATAATACGGGGAGTCCAGAGGTGGATGCGTTTCTTGAGAGCTTAAAATCCTCACAGCGAGGTATCGTACGCTAATGCAAATCTGCGTTGCGGCTGGAGAGGTATCTGGCGACCAGATTCTTGCTTCTACTCTCTACCGTTTATCTGAAGAAGTTCCAGCAGTTTATAGCGGAATAGCGGGGCCTCGGTTAATTGAAGCCGGGGTGTATCCCTTATTTCCGATGGAGCGCTTATCTGTAATGGGAGTGATGGAGGTGCTTCCTCGGATTCCTGAGCTGTTTTCGATTCGACGGCAGATGAAACATTTTTTGTCGGCTTCTAAACCCTCTGCCTTGATAACATGTGACTCTCCAGATTTTAATCTGCCATTATGTGGATATGCAAAGCAGGCCGGCATTCCGGCGATTCATTTGGTTAGTCCATCTGTGTGGGCTTGGCGTCGAAATCGGATTCCAAAAATTGCGAGGCAACTCGATGCTTTGTTATGTCTATTCCCATTTGAGCCAGCGCTATATTCAGGGACCGGGCTTCGTTGTAAATATATCGGTCACCCTTTAGCTTCCCAGATCAATTTCAATCCAAAATCTGCAAGCTACCGTGCGGCTCTAGGCTTACCAAGGGAGGTTCCAGTATTGGGTATCTTGCCCGGAAGTCGAGTTTCCGAAGTAAAACGACTTTTACCACTATTTTTGATAGCCTTTGATCAGCTCGTTAATGAGCTCCCTGATTTAGTGGCCATCATTCCTGCCGTCAATGAAACAATTTATCGGATTATTGAAGGGGAAGTTGGAACGCGGCCTTGTCTCATAGTGAATGGCAAGTCAAGGGAAGTCATGGCTGCTTCAACTGCAGTGTTGCTTGCTTCAGGTACAGCTGCGCTGGAGTCAGTCTTAACGGGCCGACCCACAGTCGCTGCTTACAGGATGAATCCCCTTAGCTATGGCTTAGTCAAAGGAAGGCTCAATACAGAGTTTGTGACGCTTCCAAATTTTTTGGCGAATCGAGC
>CAZFNA010000069.1:0-9971 GCA_964520465.1 uncultured Pseudomonadales bacterium
ACTGTCTATTAGTGGGTAAATAGCGTGAGTAGGTGGGTAAAGGTGGTGAGTTGTGGGTTTTCTACAATATTTTATGATCTCACACCAAGGAGAAGGTAAGTGTTTCGCGGGATCAACCCGATCAATTTGGACGCAAAGGGACGCTTAGCTTTACCAGCAAAGTACCGAGATCGTGTTACTGATCGTTGTGATGGCAATATGGTTCTTACTGTCCACCCGTTTGATCGTTGTCTTTTACTGTATCCATTGGCTGACTGGGAGATGATCGAAGCAAAGGTTAATTCTCTTCCTAATTCTACAAGCCGACAGGCTCGGCGGCTTCAGCATCTAATGGTGGGCTATGCCACGGAAATGGATCTAGATGCAGCCAACCGACTTCTTCTCCCTGTAACGCATCGTGATCATGCTCAGCTTGAGAAGAGACTAATATTGGTTGGCCAAGGTCAAAAATTTGAAATTTGGAGTGAGGTGCGCTGGACTTCGATGACAGAGACTTATCTTGATGAGCAGTTTGGCGATGATGCTTCTGCAGAACTTATGAATTTGTCACTTTAGGAGAGCGGTATAATGAGCCATATTCCAGTGCTACTTCGCGAAGCACTGAAAGCTCTCTGTGTTCGATCTAATGGAACATATCTAGATTGTACTTTTGGTCGAGGCGGTCACTCCAAAGCGATTCTAAATGAGATGGACGAATCAGGACATCTAATTGGATTGGATCGCGATCCCCAGGCAGTTGCTTTTGGAAATGCCTTAGCAGTAAAAGATGTCCGATTTCAAATGGTGCATACGCCATTTTCAAAACTTGAGGATGCTCTTGATCAACTTAGCGTTACGCGTCTTCATGGTGTGCTGATGGATTTAGGTGTGTCCTCACCCCAACTTGATGACGTCTCACGTGGTTTTAGTTTTCAATCCGATGGTCCGCTTGATATGCGAATGGACCCTTCTGCAAATGAGTCAGCGGCAGATTGGTTGGCGAGAGCCGATGCAAGTGAAATAGCAAATGTTCTTTGGATTTTTGGTGAGGAGCGATTTTCGAGACGTATTGCACGAGCAATCGTCGAGTTCCGTTCGTCTGCATCCATCAGAACCACTGCGCAGCTAAGTCGTATTGTGGCAGAAGCTCAGCCCAAAAAAGATGTGCATAAGCATCCGGCTACCCGAACTTTTCAGGCGATTCGATTGTTTATAAACGGTGAAATGACAGAGGCTAAAGTTGGTATTCAGGCTGCAATTAATCGACTCTGTCCGGGAGGACGATTAGTCGTAATTTCTTTCCACTCGCTTGAAGATCGATTGGTGAAGCGAGCAATGCGTGATGCCTCTAGGCCACCCCCAGGTGATCCTCGCATGCTTTTGCCCGAAACTGCTTGCAAGCCGCGTCTAAAACTCGTGGGTAAGGCCATTAAGGCAGATGCATCTGAGTTATTAGCCAATCCTCGGGCTAGAAGTGCAGTTCTAAGAATTGCTCAACGCATCGAGGCAGCATGATGCAGTATTTTCATCGTACTGATCTCTGGCTGGCCATACTTCTAGTGGTGGGGATCTTGACGACATCCCTGTTCGCTATCGAGAGTGCATACGAAACACGACAGATGTATTCATTGCTCCAGGAATTGAGAGCAGGTCGTGATCGTCTGACTATTGAGTGGGGTCGCCTTTTACTAGAGCGTGGTGCGGTTTCGGCTGATATGCGAATTGATTCAATGGCTCGATACAACATGTCACTGAGTTCTCCTAAACGGGATGACATGATGTTTATGGAGAGACCGAGATGATTGCGCTTAAGCGTCAAGCGTCTAGTAGTTGGAGGCTCTGGTTCGTTGGGATGATCTTGGGCCTATTGGTGGCCATAATTTGTGGGAGACTAGTCTGGCTACATGTTATTGAGACTCAGAATTTGAAAGATATCGGAGATGAAATCACGATTCGCTATCAAGATATTCCTGCTTACAGAGGCATGATTACTGATCGGTTTGCGCAACCGCTCGCTGTTTCTACGCCCGTTGCGACTGTAGCATTACGCCCTGGCTTACTATCCGACTCCAGCTGGGCTGAAAAGTTAGCACCTTTAATAAATGCTAGTTCCAGTAAATTGAGAGGTCGCGCGATGAAAAGTCAGCTTCCATTTTTATATCTTTCACGTTATGTAACTCCAGAGCGAGCTAATCAGATCGAAGCCTTAAATCTCGAGGGAATAGAGGTTGGTCGTCAGTTTCGTCGTTTTTACCCGGCAGGTGAAGTGGTGTCTCACTTGGTGGGCTTCACGAATATTAAGGATAAGGGTCAGGAAGGGCTCGAATTATCCTACAACGATTGGTTATCGGGGAAAGATGGTCGTCGTCACGTTTTAAGAAATCGAAGAGAAAATGTGGTGCGCTATGTAAGTGCTGGTCAGGAAGTTCAACAAGGCCGAAATTTGCGACTCTCCATTGATTTGAGACTCCAATACTTGACCTATCGTGCGCTCAAAGAAGCAGTAGTTAAGGCTCGTGCTAAGGGTGGCAGTGCTGTCTTGATTGATGCCTGGAAAGGCGAGGTGCTAGCTATGGCAGCGCAGCCAGCATTCAATCCTAATGTTATGAGCGCAAGAACGCCTGAGCGTGTTCGTAATCGTCCGGTAACAGATTTGATGGAACCTGGTTCACCAATAAAACCTTTTACGATTGCTACCGCAATCGACTTAGATTTAGTTCAGCCTGACACACTTATCGATACAAAACCTGGCCGTATGCGAATTCAAGGACATGTCATCAGGGATGTCGTGAATCATGGCGAGATTGATGTTTCGACCATTATTGCCAAGTCATCGAATGTGGGAACGACAATGATAGCAATGATGATGGAGCCGTCTTTACTTCGCGACCGACTAGCCATGCTTGGGTTAGGGCAGTCGACAGCGACTGGTTTTCCGGGAGAAGCAGACGGTTTCCTGCCCACTTATCCTATCTGGAGGGACCTCGATCGTGCGGCGCTGTCTTATGGATATAACTTAAATATTTCAACGATCCAGTTAGTACAAGCTTATAGCGTCTTTGCGAATGGTGGAAAGCTCCAGAGATTAACGCTTCTAGCGGAAGGCGTTACCCCTGAGCCAGTCCGAGTTTTTAAGAAAGAAACTGTTCGGAAATTACTCCCAATGTTGCAGGCGGTGACTGAGGACGGTGGAACTGCGCAGCGTGCCCAGATTCCGCTTTATCATGTTGGTGGTAAAACTGGGACCACAATGAAGCTTGTAGACGGTTCTTATGCTAGTCGTCGCTATATTTCTAGCTTTGTTGGACTTGCTCCAATAGGCAACCCCCGCTTTGTTATGGCTATTACAGTTGATGATCCAAGGTCACAACAATATTACGGTGGTCAGATTGCTGCGCCAGTTTTCGCTGATGTTATGGACGATGTTATGCGGATATATGATATCGCCCCAGATAAAATTGATCAGTCTATGCTGGTGCAGAGGAATAACTAATGAATCTAGATAATTTATTGGTTGAAATTGGCATTCGCTCTGAGCGACTTTATGGAGTCGAATTATTTGATCTAACAATCAACTCGAAGGAGGTGAAGCCTGGGACCTTATTTATTGCCTTAAAAGGTTTCAATAATCATGGTATGGATTATGTGAATATGGCACTCGCATCTGGCGCCTCAGCCGTTCTTTACGACGATTGGAGCGGACCAATCCCGGAACACGCTATTGTGCTTCAAATTCCAAACTTACGAAAATACCTTGGGCGATTGGCTCAAGTCTTTTTTGATAATCCCTGTGAAAAAATGCAAGTTATCGGCGTCACTGGCACTAATGGCAAAACCACAACAGCCCACCTCATTGTGCAACTAGCTGAAACCTTGGGATTGAAGTCTGCGAGCATTGGAACGCTTGGTGTGTCAATAGGCTTTCACAAGTTGCATGATTTAGAGCATACAACGCCTGATGCCATTACTTTAGCTCGATGGCTTTCGACATTTCGTGATCATGGAGTTCAGTTAGTCGCTGTTGAGGTTTCCTCGCATGCGCTTGACCAGGAGCGTGTGGCTGGAATCCCATTTTCTATCGCCGTCTTTACCAACCTTACTAGGGATCACCTTGATTATCATGTATCCATGGACGCTTACGGTGCCGCAAAAGCACGATTATTTCATGACTACCTTTTGGATTGTGCCGTAATCAGCATCGATGATGAGTTTGGGTGGGATCTTGCAGGCTACATTCCCAGAGAAATTCGGCGAACTTTTGGTCGTAAAAACAGATCTGATTGTCGCATCATCAATATTGAACAAGAAGTCAACGGTTGTGCGATAAAGTTTCTCATAGATAATAAGCACTACCAGGTCCAAACCGAACTTCTAGGCCAGTTCAATGCTCAAAATCTCATCGCAGCATTACTAGTCCTTCACAATATTGCGCCGAGTCAATTGGAAGTTTTACTCGCAGCGATTCCGAATTTGCGCTCAGCGCCGGGCCGTATGGAACTGTTTCGGGGAACTGGCTTTGCAACAGTCGTGATTGATTATGCACATACACCAGATGCACTTAAGCAGGTATTACGTTCTTGTCGAATTCATTGCCGGGGATCGCTTTGGTTAGTTTTTGGATGTGGTGGGGATAGGGATCAAGGTAAGCGCTCACTCATGGGGCAGGTAGCCTCTGATTTTTCAGACTATGTAGTATTAACAACTGACAATGCTCGATCCGAATCAGAGATACAAATTATTAATCATATTCGCACGGGGATGACTCGAAAGCCGAACTTGGTGGAGCTCGATCGTGGACGGGCAATCCGCTATGCAATAACGAATGCAAAACTAGACGATTGGGTTCTGATAGCTGGGAAGGGTCATGAATGTACTCAAACTATTGGCCTGCAGACGAACGCATACTCGGACCGTGAAGAAGTAGAAAAAATTTTTGAGTCTGTAGATAAGGATGCTCGGCATGCTTCCATGCACACTTGAACATCTGGCCTCAATGATTGACGCAACTGCAACTGCAACTGCAACCGCAAATGCAAATCCAATCATTCAAGGGTTCTCAATTGATAGTCGTAAGACCATGGAAGGTGATTTATTTATAGCTTTGAAGGGAGCGCGTGATGGACACGATTTCCTTCAGGATGCGGCTAATCGGGGAGCTAAGGCTGCGCTGGTCTCTCGATCGACAACAATTTTACCTTCTGTTTGCGTAGTAGATACACAATCTGCGCTAACCCAGTTAGCTACACGTTTGCGAGACGATTATCGTGGAGTTGTCTTTGCACTTACTGGAAGTCAGGGAAAAACTAGTACCAGAGGATTCTTGCGTGCCATTTTGAATCGGATGGCAGATTCATCAAAAGTTTTAGCCACCCAAGGTAATCTCAATAATCATCTTGGAGTGCCTCTTACCATGTCTTGCTTACGCCAAAAGCACCAGTTTGCCCTGTTCGAACTTGGCGCATCAGCGCTTGGAGAAATTGGACAATTAACTTCGATTATACGCCCCAAAATATCAGGACTTTTGAATGCGCGAGAGGCACATCTTGAGGGCTTCGGATCGATTGAGGGGGTTATTGAAGGCAAGGGCGAAATAATTGAAAAGACGGATCCTAATGGGACAGTAGTGCTCAACCGAGATGATATGGCGTTTGATACTTGGCGGCAACGCACAGGGTCACGGCAAATTATTAGCTTCGGACAAAAACAGGGTGATGTCATTTGGACTCCAGTATCAGAGCAGGAAGTTCGTTTAGATTTTGGCGATCGACAAATCGACGTTCATCTAGCCACGCTTGGCAAGCATTTTATGGCCAATGCTGCGGCCGCCGCAGCAATGGCTTTTTCACATGATGCCTCTGATCGAGCAGTACGCCTTGGCCTTGAGGAGGCTTACATTGAAGATGGCCGCATGACGCCGATTCGTATTGGTACTCAGTTGGTAATAGATGATACCTACAATGCCAGTCCTCATTCTGTTCGTGCAGCGATAGATTGGCTCTCCTTAAAAAAAGGGGGGCGTGTGGGGATTATGGGTGGACTAACAGAATTAGGTTCTGTGGCGAAATCAGAAATGGCAGCCCTTGGAATTTATGCAAGAGAAAAAGGCATAGAGCGATTAATTGCTACTGGGTCTGGGTTACCGATCGCCGAGGGGTTTGGACCAAGTGCAATTTACATAGGGGCTTTAAATAACCTTATTTCTGAACTTTCCAGTCTAACAACTGATGCGAATATCATTTTAGTGAAAGGATCAAGATCCGAACGGATGGATCGGGTGGTTGAAGCATTTAAGCAGATGGAGGGAGAGCGGTAGTTATGTTGCTGTGGTTAGCTCAATATTTAAGTGCATTGGAACCTGGTTTTGCAGTGTTTCAATATCTAACTCTTCGCGCAATTCTTAGTGTATTAACAGCGCTAGTGGCTGCTTTATTTCTTGGCCCATGGTTTATCAGATCACTCGAGCTTCGCCAGATCGGCCAGTCAGTTCGTTTGGATGGACCGGAATCGCAACTTTCAAAACAAGGTACGCCAACTATGGGGGGAGTGCTGATCTTAGTCTGTATCACGGCTTCCACATTGATTTGGGGTGATTTAACGAATGCATATGTTTGGATTGCACTAATGGTAATGATCGGTTTTGGGATTATCGGATGGATTGATGATTGGAAAAAAATTGTTCAGAAGAACTCGAGAGGGTTGTCGGCTAAACTTAAATACCTCGGTCAGTCGATCGTGGGTCTAATTGCAGCAATTTTACTTTATCACTTGGCTAAGACGCCTGAAGAAACGACCCTATTGGTCCCATTTTTTAAGGACTTATTAATTCCTCTGGGATTCGGCTACGTGATTCTAGCGTATTTTGTAATAGTGGGGACTTCAAATGCAGTTAACTTGACTGATGGTCTGGACGGGTTGGCGATACTACCAACAGTACTTGTCGCTGGTGCCTTAGGTGTATTTGCATATTTAACCGGCAATATTATTTTTTCCGAATATTTATTTATTCCATACATTCCAGGAGCAGGTGAGCTGGTTGTATTTTTGGGGGCTATGGTCGGCGCCGGATTAGGATTTTTATGGTTCAACACATATCCAGCGCAGGTCTTTATGGGTGACGTAGGAGCGCTGTCTCTCGGGGCGGCGTTGGGCGTTGTGGCTGTCATGGTTCGTCAGGAGCTAGTGTTATTCATTATGGGCGGTATTTTTGTATTGGAAACTGTCTCTGTGATGCTTCAGGTAGCTAGTTTTCGCCTAACGGGAAAGCGATTGTTTCGGATGGCTCCCATTCACCATCACTTCGAATTGAAAGGTTGGCCAGAGCCGAGAGTTATAGTCCGTTTTTGGATTATTTCAGTGATGTTGGTTCTCATCGGCCTAGCCACCCTAAAGTTGAGGTAATTCATGACCATGATTGCTACGAGTAAACGACTGATTTTGGGAGCAGGTCCTACTGGACAAGCGGTAGCGCGTCATTTCCAGTCATTAGGCGTCCCTTTTGATGTTGCCGATACTAGGATTATCGATCCTGTTCAGGAAGAATTTACCAAACAGTTTCCGAATGTGAATGCATATTATGGTCCACTGCGAGCAGAATTTTTAGATCGCTATGATGAGATCGTTGCAAGCCCAGGTATTCCTCCGCACATCTCTGGATTATGCGATACGAGTTCAAAGATTGTGAGCGACGTTCAGTTATTTCGACGTGCCTGGCCAGAAAATCAAATATTAGTGGCGATTACTGGATCCAATGCAAAGTCTACGGTTACATCGCTTGTTACTTCAATTTTAGTCGCTGATGACCGTGAAGTTCTGACTGGAGGAAATTTGGGGCCACAAGCTCTTGATTTACTCAAATCACGCTCTGACGAATCCGTGGCAGTACTAGAGGTTTCTAGTTTTCAACTATGCCGCACCTCAAATCTGAAAGCCGCTGTGGCGACCTGCCTAAATATGACACCAGACCATCTGGATTGGCATGAAACAATGATTGAATATCACCGAGCAAAGCATCGGATCTTTGAAGGAGCTGGCGCTATAGTTGTGAACGCCGATGACCCCCTATCCCAGCCATTGGTTCCAGATCAAACTCCCACTATTAAATTTGCCCTACAACATCCTGAATTTCACCGATTTGGGATTATGGTCGTGGACGATTCTGATTGGATTGCTTTGGGTGCAGATCCATGGATACGAGTTTCTGATCTGCCTTTTGTAGGAGATCACATGCTTCAGAACGTAATGGCGGCATTTGGAATTTGTCATCTCCTTGGTGTCGAGAGCAGTGCAGCTATTAGGGGAGTACAGAGTTTCCAGAGTCTTCCGCACCGGATGGCTGAGTTGAAATCAGTAGGCGGGATCCGATTCATCAATGATTCTAAGGGAACTAATACGGGAGCATCTGAAACTGCCGTAAAAAGTGTTGTTACCGGGGGCCGCCTGCTACTTCTCGCAGGGGGTGATAGCAAGGCTGCAGACCTAACCTCATGGGGGGTGACGATTCGCGCTGTCTGTCACCTCGTCTATTTGTATGGCCAAGATAAGGATCGTTTGAAATCAGTACTAGGAAATAAAGCACATGTTAGCCCTACGTTAGATGATGCTTTTAAACAGGCTCTTACCGAAGCTCGATCAGGCGATGTGATTATGTTGAGCCCTGCATGTGCAAGCTTTGATCAATTTTCAAGCTACCAGGCACGTGGAATTCATTTTCAATCACTTGTGGCAGCGCTCCATGAGAATTGATATTCGTCGTTCTGACATTATTCCTCTTGGTCTTCCTGATTTGAATTTCGTATTTTCCGCTTTCGCTCTCGCATGCCTTGGACTTTTACTCGTAGCATCAAGTTCGATTGAGGTTGCATCTGACCGATACGGGAATCCATTCAGCTATGCTTTAAAGCACGCTCTATTTTTAGGGGCAGCTTCTCTCGCCGGTCTAATTGCTTATCTTATCCCCACTCGCTGGTGGTACAACTATGCAACTCACTTCTTAATCCTGTCTATTGCGTTGCTTGGTATCATCCTCATTCCTGGCATTGGACATACCGTGAAGGGCGCGACCCGATGGCTCAATTTAGGACTATTTAACCTGCAACCATCTGAGATTGTTAAGTTTACAATGATGCTCTTTTTAGCTTCGTATTTGGTAAGACGACTGGAAGAAGTTAGAAAAAAGTTCAGTGGCTTTTTGAAGCCGATGGTCGTAGTTGGATTGATCGCTGCATTACTTTTGATGGAGCCAGATTATGGAACGCTTTTCGTCCTCAGCTGCGCAGTAATGGGCGTATTACTTCTCGCGGGCGCGCCATTTACACAGTATATTATTTTTGGCTCTGCACTTGTTTTGGGCTTGATAACATTAGCTCTAATAGAACCTTACCGATTTGAGCGAATTGAAACAATTTTCAACCCATGGGCTGTTCGCTATGGGGCAGGCTATCAGATCACACAGGCTCTTTTAGCATTTGGCAGAGGGGGCTTGTTTGGCCTTGGACTAGGAAATTCTGTGCAGAAGCTATTTTATCTGCCTGAAGCTCATACTGACTTTGTTTTCGCAATTCTGGCAGAGGAATTAGGCCTTATTGGTGCCCTCGTGACAGTCACGATAATGACTTACTTGGTGTGCCGTGGTTTCTTGATCGGAAGGCGCGCCGAACTTGGTGACCGTCCATTTGCTGCATACCTGACTTATGGTCTTATACTACTGATTACACTTCAAATGCTGATTAACCTTGCTGTTAATACTGGGCTTGCCCCAACTACTGGACTAACGCTGCCGCTTTTGAGTTATGGGGGCAGCTCACTAGTTATGACGACGGTGAGTTTAAGTGTTATTGCACGAATCAGTGCAGATACTATTCCTCGGAGTCGATCATGAAGAAGCCAGTTTGTATAATGGCTGGTGGAACTGGAGGTCATATTTTCCCCGGTCTAGCTGTTGCTGAAGAGCTTCTAAAGCGGGGCGAAACCGTATACTGGATTGGTTCGAAGTA
>CAZFNA010000070.1:0-9343 GCA_964520465.1 uncultured Pseudomonadales bacterium
ACTTTCATCTTCGGACTAATACCCGGAAGTCCAAGCGTCACGATCTCTTTCTTAACTTTTACTTTCATCCGATAAAACGGAATCGCTTCAATATCGATTGATGACTCTTTATACTCTAAAGCATCAAATCTTCCATCAGAAGCAAGCCAGCTATTGAGAGCATCTATTCCCTCTCGGCAACCAGCAACCGTTCCATTGATACCCTCTTCCGCTAAAAGCAGAGTCCCTAGTAGTTTATGGGACATACAGCATTGGAGTAATGGCTCTCTTAATTGTCGATGGTCATAAAGCTTAACAAACTGATAGAACGCCGCTACAACCAAGTGGCTCACAGCAGAGCCTTTCTCATCCCACCTTTGCAGGGTGGTGACTTTAACTGCTCAGGACTTTCTGCCCATTCAGGTTCCGTGAAGCATTGCATGGCCAAAGCATGTATTCCCTGCTTCAGCATTGGATTAGCTACCTTGTATACAAGCTGATGACGCTTCACACGAGATAGTCCTTCAAATGTGTCAGACACTATCACCAGGCGAAAGTGTGTTTCTGAATTTTTTGGTACGTTGTGTCCATGACTCTCGTTTTCCAGACCGAGATATATTGGATTTAATGACTTAATCAAAGACTCTTGAAGTAATTTTTCTAACATCATCGAGCGATTATACGTCAATCAATGATGGCATTAGACTATTTTTGTACCGAACGGTTAAGACACATCGACTTATGGCTATCCGCGCTCCAACGATAGACAGCTTGTAGACACTGTTATTGACGACAGTCAAAGAGTATTCACTGCTATCTCCAATCACTAATTAAGTAAAGATTGCCAAAGTAAATAGACTATAAATTATCTAAGAAATTTTATTCTGGTCGTCTTGATACGCCCCACTTAGGACACGCTGCCACCAAGTTGGATTCAGCAAAAACCATTCCACAGTCTTCGCAAGGCCGGACTCAAAAGTCTCGTTTGGTCGCCACCCCAGCGTCTTCTCAATCTTAGATGCATTAATGGCATAGCGTTTATCATGACCAGGTCGGTCAGTCACAAAATTTATCAGCTCACGGAAACTTCTGATTCCATTGGGCTTCTTTGAAACCTTCCGATCCAAAAGATCACAGAGTGCTTCAACGACGCAAATATTGGTGTGTTCATTATGACCGCCAATATTATATGTCTCTCCGACAATACCCCTAAACACAACCTCGACAAGCGCGCGCGCATGATCTTCGACGTACAACCAATCACGAATCTGATCGCCCTGTCCATACACAGCAATAGGTTTACCCTGGATAGCATTTAATATCACAAGCGGAATTAACTTCTCTGGAAAGTGGTAGGGACCATAATTATTCGAACAATTTGTGATCAGGATTGGCAATCCATAGGTTCGGTACCAAGCTCTAACTAAGTGGTCGCTGGATGCCTTTGATGCCGAATATGGGGAGCTTGGCTTATATCCCGTCTCTTCAGTGAATAAATCGTCTACTCCATCGAGGTCACCATAAACTTCATCGGTTGAAACGTGATGGAAACGAAATGCTGTTCTTGCACAAGTTGATAGCTTATCTAAATAACGACGGGCTGCTTCCAAGAGCGTATAAGTTCCGATGACATTAGTCTCAATAAACGCTCCAGGCCTATCTATAGATCGATCCACATGACTCTCAGCGGCTAAATGCATAACATGAGTGGGTCTAAATTCGGCATAATGTTTCGAAATGGTCTCACTGTCACAAATATCAGTTTGTGAAAATCGATAGCGGGATGAATCACTAATTGAAGTCAGTGAATCAAGGTTTCCAGCATAGGTAAGTTTGTCGATATTTAACACGTGACACTCTGTATTCATTATCAAGTGTCTTACAACTGCCGAACCAATAAAGCCAGCGCCCCCAGTCACTAAAACACGCTGTTGCATAAAGATACCCTTGTTAATTCGCTAATCGCCAAAGTCCAACAAGCCTTGTCCATAATAGGATAATGAGGAGCTAAAAAAGCCTACAAATTTGATTGGGTCAGCCCTACAGTCCTGGGATACCCTCCTTGACTTGGGCTCCAGCAGATTTCCTAGACGTAACGATGCCTACAACACTTTTATCATTGATAGCTTCAACGCACCTCTGCGGATTATCTCCACAAATTGCACATTCAGCGTCCTTACCATAAATTCGACCGATACCTCCACAACTGCCTGAAATTGGACGTCGACCCATTATTACACCAATCGCCATAATGCCCACTAAACTGGAAAATACGCCAAAAACAATAAGAAAAAAACCCAGATTCATTCCATCCCCCCTGCAAACAGTCTTTCATATTCCGGTGTCTTTATTACAACATATCCATCAGATGTGCGCTCAATCAGGAGGGCAGCTAACTCATGTGAGATAGCCAACTTATAGCCTTCTCTGGGACCCAAAACTAGAAGCGTCGTCGCCCAGCCATCGGCTATCGCACATTCTTTGTCAGCAACAGTCACTGACGCTAACTGATGCACGACGGGCCGGCCTGTCTGAGGATCTATCGTGTGACTGTACTCTACACCATCAATTTCCCGAAAATTTCTATAATCTCCAGAAGTCGCCAGAGCAATGTTCGATAGAGATACTAACTGCTCTACCGCCCGCTCGCCTTTCAGCGGTTTTTCAATCGCGACTTTCCATCCGAGGCCATCTTTATTACCCTTCACTCGAACTTCTCCACCAATTTCCACAAGAAAATTAACATATCCTTTGTCATCGAGTAGTTGATACACCTGATCCACACCCACACCTTTAGCTATGGCAGATAGATCAAGCTGTCGACTGAGATGCTTTTGAATAGCGGGTCCACCATTAGCAACGGAAGTGCGAACAGAAATCGCGGTATAACCAACCTGTGCTTTCACTCTCTCAATGGTTTCAGCAGTAGGCAAAGACTCAACTGAATCGCCGGTACCAAACCCCCACAAATTAACCAATGGCGCGACTGTTGGATCGAATGCACCTCTTGAAATTTCAGAAAAATTCAAAGCTTCTGAGGTCGTCATAGCAAATAGTTTACTTACCGGATACCACTCACCGTTAGCATCCGAAGAGTTAAATTTTGAAATCTCACTGTTCAAATCATAAGTCGACATTTGACGATTAAGTTCACTCAGAGTGGCTTCTATTTCCGATTGAATAATTTTCTGATCATAAAATTCTGGGGGGTCGGCGATCGCTACCGACCAAGACGTGCCCATAGTCGACCCAGTTAGTCTCTGAACCTCGATATCTGACAAGCAGCCCGTCAACAAAGCCATAAACAAAAATGCCGCCAGCACGGCGGCATTTTTCAAACGCACGGTAATGCTATCCACCAAAGTCATCCAGCATGATATTTTCATCCTCAACGCCTAAATCTTTTAACATCTTTATAACGGCTGCATTCATCATCGGGGGGCCGCACATATAGTACTCAACATCTTCAGGCGCCGGATGATCTTTCAGATAATTTTCCATGACTACGTTATGAATAAATCCGGTCTCACCCTCCCAATTATCCTCAGGCTGAGGATCCGACAGGGCAAGATGCCACTCAAAGTTCTTATTCTCTTTAGCCAGTCGGTCATATTCATCTTCATAAAACACTTCACGAAATGACCTGGCACCGTACCAGAACGAAATCTTACGCTTAGAATTCAACCGCTTTAACTGATCAAAGATATGCGAGCGCATTGGCGCCATTCCAGCACCACCGCCGATAAAAATCATTTCGCTTTCAGTATCTTTCGCAAAAAACTCACCGAATGGCCCAAAAACAGCAATTTTTTCTCCGGGCTTTAGATTAAAGGCATAAGAGCTCATCTGACCAGGAGGGAAGCTGGTACCCGGAGGCGGCGTTGCTATACGAATATTAAACTTTACTACACCGATCTCCTCCGGATAGTTAGCCATCGAATAAGCTCGAATAACAGTCTCATCAACTTTTGACTCTAAATTAAAAAATCCAAAGCGTTCCCAATCACCTCGGTATTCTTTTTCAACCTCGAAGTCTGAGAACTTTACTGTATGGGGAGGGACTTCAAGTTGAACATAACCACCAGCCCGGAAATCTACATTTTCACCCTCGGGTAGTTTTAGGGTCAATTCTTTAATAAATGTAGCAACATTTGGGTTAGAAACTACTTCGCACTCCCAACGCTTGACACCAAACAATTCAGGCTCTACTTCAATACTCATATTTTGCTTGACAGCTACCTGACACGATAACCGCCACCCTTCTTTAACTTCCCCTTTTGTAAACGCTGAGACCTCAGTGGGGAGAATATCACCACCCCCTGACTGAATTATACAACGACACTGTTGGCACGTGCCGCTACCGCCACATGCCGATGGCAGATAAATTCCCGCATCAGCAAGGGTGTTCATCAATTTACCACCCGCGGCGACCTCTACGCTCTGATTAGGATTATTGTTGATAATAATCGACACATCACCAGACGAAACAAGCTTTGATCGAGCAGCTAAAATGATAGCCACAAGGCTAATGACAATCACTGTAAACATCGTGACACCCAAAACAATAGTCATATTTTCCAAGTTCTACTCTCCCTAAAGTGATACGCCAGAAAAGGACATGAATCCAAGTGACATAAGTCCGACCGTGATAAACGTAATACCCAACCCTTTAAGTCCGTCCGGTACATCTGAGTATTTAAGCTTCTCCCGAACACCAGCTAGCGCTGTTATTGCAAGCGCCCAGCCAACACCTGCACCAAGCCCATAGACCACGGACTCTCCAAATGTATAATCACGTTCCACCATGAACAATGATGCACCTAAAATTGCACAATTCACTGTAATTAGGGGTAAAAATACACCAAGCGCGTTATAAAGAGCTGGTACATATTTATCTAAGAACATTTCTAGAATCTGAACCAAAGCTGCGATCACTCCAATGTACGAAAGTAACCCGAGGAATCGAAGATCCACATTGCCAAGAGCAGGCGAAATCCAAGTCAAAGCGCCATCTTTCAAGAGCAAATTTAAGATTAGATTATTAACAGGGACTGTAATCGCCAAAACCACAATCACTGCAATACCAAGACCCACAGCCGTTTTGATATTTTTTGATAGCGCAAGGAACGTGCACATCCCCAAAAAAAAGGCGAGAGCCATATTTTCAATAAAAATGGCCTTTACAAAGAGACTTATATAATGCTCCACCCTAAGCTTCCTTCAACTTACTGTTTGACCCGATTTTGAATTCATCGACCTCGACTTGTGCTGTGTTCCACGCACGAATTGCCCAAATCAAAAACCCAATAATAAAAAATGCTGACGGAGGCAAAAGCATCAAGCCATTTGTGTAATACCACCCCCCATCCGTAACCTTAGCCAGCACCTCGACACCAAATAAAGACCCGGACCCTAATAATTCACGAACAAAACCCACTGCCATTAAAATTGCGCCATAACCAAGCCCATTACCAACACCATCAACAAATGAATCGATTGGACCATTTTTCATCGCAAATGCCTCTGCCCGACCCATAACAATGCAATTCGTGATAATCAAGCCAACAAACACTGAGAGCTGCTTTGAAATCTCGTAGGCATAGGCCTTCAAAATCTGATCTACCACAATCACTAATGATGCAATAATTGTCATCTGAACAATGATTCGAATCGAGTTTGGAATTTTTGATCGAATCAACGCCACAAACATACCAGAAAAGGCTGTCACAGCAATTACCGCTAACGACATAACTAGAGCAACCGACATACTTGACGTCACTGCAAGCGCAGAACAAATACCCAATACCTGCAGGGCGATCGGATTGTTATTGACGACCGGGTCGAATAGCAATTCTTTCGTTTTCCCCATTAGATTCGTCCTTGTTTTAAATTATTCAGAAAAGGCTTAAAGCCTTCGTCAGACAACCAGAATTTAACCAAATTATCAACTCCGCGCGACGTTAGTGTGGCCCCAGATAGAGCATCCACGCCATACTTATCAGATCGCTTAGCGCCCCCTTTAACCAAACGAATCGCGACAGCATTATCTTCGTAAACTTGCTTTCCCGTCCACTGTGCTCTCCAGTTGGGATTATCTACTTCACCCCCTCGGCCAGGAGTCTCTGCATGCTCATAAAAACCTAAGCCCGCCACTGTGTTTGCATCACCCTCAAGTGCCATGAACCCATAAAGAGTCGACCACAGCCCGTAACCATGTATCGGCAAAATAATTTTTTCTACCTGATCATCGGTTTGGATCAAGTAAACTTTCGCGATTTTCGCCTGGCGTTTAATCGATGCAATATCTTTTGCCTTAGATATCAGGCGGTTCATTGATGGATCTTTTGCTGCTTTACGCTGGTTGTATCCCTCAGCCTCAATTCCTTCTACAAATTCGCCGGTGCTTAAATTCACTAAACGAGTTGATACAGCCTGAAACTGATCTTTTATCGATTGATTCGGATCGTACAAACCGGCTGCCTGCAGAATATTCATCTGCATGTTAACTTTCTCATTAACCGATTGGGCAGGCCGCAAAAGAACAGCAGCCGCACTGACCACCACAGAGCAGACTAGGCAAAGTACCAGCGCGACGGTAACGGTCTTATTTATGGATTCGTTACTGGACGACACTGCGTAGCTCCCTTCGCCTGATATTGGCCTGGACCACAAAGTGATCGATCAGAGGCGCAAACAGGTTTCCAAACAATATTGCCAGCATGATGCCTTCGGGAAAAGCCGGATTGACCACTCGGATCAAAACAGCCATCAGTCCAATCAGACCACCATACCAATATTTACCAGAATTGGTCATAGATGACGAGACAGGGTCAGTAGCCATGAACATCATACCAAACGCAAACCCACCAACTACGAGGTGCCAATACCAAGGCACTCCAAACATAGGGTTCGTGTCAGAACTAATCCAATTGAATAATGAGGAGGTAAGCACCATGCCAAGAAAAACGCCCAGCACAACCCGCCAATTGGCGATACCCTGGATTAGAAGCACAGCCCCCCCCAACAGGATAGCCAATGTTGATACTTCTCCGATCGATCCAGGTACGTTGCCAATGAAGGCGTCAAACCACGTAAAATTTGAGATCACTTGATTAGCCGAAGCCAACGCTTCAACGCCGCCTTGGGCCATAATACCAAGCGCTGATGCTCCAGTATAACCGTCAGCGGCAACCCAAACAGCATCCCCGGAAATCTGGACGGGATAAGCAAAATACAAAAACGCGCGGCCTGTTAATGCAGGGTTTAGGAAATTCTTTCCAGTCCCACCAAAGACTTCTTTGCCAACAACTATACCGAATGTAATCCCCAAGGCAGCCTGCCAGAGAGGAAGATCTGGCGGGCACGTCAAGGAGAATAAAATTGACGTAACAAAAAATCCTTCGTTGACTTCATGCTTCCTAACAGATGCAAACAAGACCTCCCATAAGCCGCCTACGAAAAAAACGGTTGCATAAATAGGAAGAAAGTAGGCGAATCCGTAAACTAAATTAGACCAAAGCGAGGGATTCAACCAATACTCAGCACCTGCCAAACTTTCGATGAAAACACCACGCAGTCCGTCAGGAGCGGATGCACCAGCCAAGATTGCTTCTGTCGCGTTTTGACCTAGAAAATAAGCACCAAAGAAAATTGCTGGAAAGGTGCACAGCCACACGGTGATCATGATTCGTTTGAGGTCGATTCCATCACGCACGTGTGATGTAGACTTTGTCGTCGTGCCTGGCGCGTAGAATATGGTATCCAACGCTTCATAAAGTGCATAAAATTTTTCTAACTTTCCACCGGGATGAAAGTTAGGCTCAATGCGGTCAAGGTATGAACGAAGCGACATCATTAACTCTCCGACTCAATAGTTGTGAGGGTATCCCGAAGAATAGGGCCATATTCATATTTACCTGGACACACATAAGTGCAGAGCGCGAGATCCTCTTCAGCTAATTCCAGAGCGCCAAGCTTGATAGCGCTGTCCGTGTCTCCAACAATCAATGATCTCAGTAATTGTGTTGGTAATATATCGAGAGGCATTACCTTTTCGTAGGTACCCACAGGAACCATAGCTCTAGGTGACCCGTTGGTATTAGTTGTAAAGTCCAGTAACTTACTAGGCAAGAGTTTTGAAAGATAGATACCCATAACTGAGTGCTTGTTCACACCGGGTGACAACCACCCAAACGGAATGCGAGCAGTACCCTCCTCAAGACAAGAAATCTGCTGGTGATAGCGGCCTAGATATGCAGACACACCAGAGGCGGTCCGCCCCCCCAATACCGACCCAGAAATTATACGATGAACACCATCTTCAAGCTCACCAAACGTCAGCTCTTCTAATGAGGCACCAATGCGTGTGACAACTACCCGCGGATCTTTCACCGAGGGGCCAGCTAAACTCACCACACGATCTGTAAACAAGAATCCATCCTTAAACAATCGACCAATCGCAATCGCATCCTGCGCTGACAAATGCCAGACTTCCTTTCCTTCGCCGACAGGATCCAAATAATGAATATGCGTACCAGACAGACCTGCCGGATGCTTGCCTGTGAAAGTTTCAACCTGCGCCACACCTGCTTCAAAGGATTCATTAGGTTGACGGCAAACAAATACAGCTCCATCTGTCAGTTTTGAGATTACAGAAACCCCATCGACAAATGCCTGTGGCTGGCGAGCAATCGCCAAACTTTGATTAGCGGCTAATGGATGACTATCCATCGCATTGATGAAAATTGAGTGGGGTACCGAATCGATCGCCGGGATCTTTTCGTACGGACGACGTCGAAATGCTGTCCAAAGCCCGGTCTCAACTAATTGAGAGACGACTTGATTTCGATCAAGCGATCCGAGATCCGAGCAAACCTTGAATGATAGCGAAGTGTTTTTATCATCCAATTCTATAACGATCGATTGGAACACGCGCCGCTCGCCTCGATTAATTTCGACCACTGTTCCGGAGCCGGGAGCTGAAAACAGTACGCCCACATTTTTTTTATCGGCAAACAATGGCTGACCTAATTTGACCTGGTCACCGACCTTGACTAGCATCGTAGGCTTCATTCCAGGGTAATCAGAACCAATTAGTGCGACCCGACTCACAGAAGCACCCTGTCCAATTTCCTGGCGGGGCGATCCCTTGATGGGCAAATCTAATCCAGTTTTGATCTCGATCATTAACGAGTCTGTCCCTACTCTAAATTTTTCTAACCGTTCCACACGGCAGCCAACCTTAATCGCATCGAGAATCACAGCACCAAGGGCAAAAGATTCTAAAAAAGCTGAGCACAATTCGCCATGAAAAACTCAAAATTTAAGAGTTTTATCTCCAATGCAACAATATATACTGAAGTAG
>CAZFNA010000071.1:0-9210 GCA_964520465.1 uncultured Pseudomonadales bacterium
AGGTTAATAACACCACATTTTTGGCACATCTTTGCGCGTGTCAACATGGATAAAATTCTTTGCAATTCCTATCCCATTGAACCCCATTTCTTGCGCATTTTTAACGATCATATATGCCTGGAAACTATTGGTGTATTTGATATCATCGGCAATCCCTTGCGCGTGTTTGCCTGGCTTCGGCTTTGCAGCTTAGATACTGTATGTAGGATCTCTATGTCCTGATGTAATTATGAACGGGAATCCGCTGCGATGGCGCAAATCATCAAGACGTCGCAGAACAATTTTAGATCTTCATCAAACTGATAAGTTGGGTTGGCTTCCGCCCTCCAAGAGGAACCACTTCCCGAACACTCCTTCGATGGAATGACATTGAGAAAGAGAATGTCGGAACCGAGAACGAGCGATGGTTTTTACGGAGAACAGCGAAGGTTCAAGCTTTCGGCGAGAGCCAACGATCTTCTGCAGGAGCTAGAGCAGTTGTTGGATAGTGCGACCTCGTAATGGAATATCGCGGCTTATTGGAGCGGAAGAAACAAAGGCCGGGTCCAAAATGACGAAGCGTACCTTGATTGTAAAATTCACAGGCACAAGACGCTCTTGATGTGTTCTCGGGATAAGTGCGTTACCTCTTTGGAATCAAAAAAGCTGCCTCGGTTATCGAACCAGAATACTGGCCATGTGATAAGTCCGCTGAGGCTCAGCGCCGCGTACTCGACGTTGGGAACACTCGATAACTTGTTGCGACTTAGGCTCTTGATCCACTCTATCAGTGTCTCATCGAATTTTCGGCGTTTAGCTCTTATCCTCTGAGCATCGCCGGACCGTAAATTGAGCTCTTCACGAATATAGACAACGATATGTTTGTGAAAATGAATGAACACATCTTGCACTCCAATCAGTCGCTCTATTAATTCGTCGGCGCTCAGGTCTACAACCGGCGCTGGTCCTAGCTTTAGGAGCCCTTCTTCGATTCCCGAAGAGGCGACGCTGTTTAAAATATCTTTTTTATCCACAAAGCTCTCATAGATGACCGGCTTACGAAAACCTATCAGCGCAGCGATTTCGGCCAAGGACGTATTGCTGAAGCCTTTGGAGTAAAACAGCTCCGCAGCAACCTGCGTAATGGCCTCTCGACGATAGCTAGGTGCTGGGCGGTTTAGTTCGATCTGGGAGAGTTTCATTTATTCGATCCAAGAACATCTGATTCTCTACAGATAACCACACGCGCCAAAAAAATGGAAGAAACATTCAAAACTATGCTAATCTACCAGCTGGTAGATTCTTAATCTTTACGCTAAGCCCGAGAAAAGATATGACCAACCCGGAGATAAAGTTACCAGCGGACACGTTAGAGGAGGCACTACGTGACGCCGATTTACGCGTGTTACTGATGGTACTCTTCCACCTCACAGGCGACAAAAAATGGTTGAGCGATGATTATCGCCCCAAGAGGGATGTAGCAATCATTTCTGACGAAAACGCAGGTTTGTCAGAGGAAAAACAGGCTGAACTGAGGGCACACGCTCTTGAGATCCTGTCTTCCGAGAATTGTCGCGTGTGTATCAATGATCCTGGGAATGAATTGATGCAGCAACTGATGAGCTTCTGTATTGGAGAGAATGTCGATTCCAAGTACGCGCCTATGATGCGTGAAATGATGGGCTTCACACCCCGCCTCCCCAATGTCGCAGAACACAACGTTTCTCACGACGCTGTGCAGGCGCTGATTGTCGGGGCTGGCCAAAGCGGTATTGCTATGGCGCAGGCTTTGAATGCGATTGGCATGGATTTTAAAATTTTTGAGCGCAACAGCGAGCTGGGTGGCACATGGGCAGTAAATAAATATCCGGGATGCGGTGTGGATACCCCTAACCACTCATACTCCTGGTCATTCGCGCGACCCTATGAATGGTCCAATTACTTTTCAAAGAGGTCGGAAATTAAGGAATATATAGCCGCTACTGCAGACGAGTTCGACCTTCTTCCAAAGATAACATTTAACACTGAAGTGATCTCAGCCTGTTGGGATGAAACAGAACAAATGTGGTTCGTCAGGGCCCAAACTGATGAAAATCAAATCGAAGAGGTTGCTGTGCGGTTTTTAATATCCGCAGTCGGTCAACTAAACTCACCATCGATGCCTGAGATTATGGGCATAGATAAGTTCGGAGGTGAAATCTTCCACTCGCAACAATGGCCAGAAGACTTCAATTATCAATCAAAGAAACTAGCAATTATCGGAACGGGCGCCTCTGCCATGCAAATCGTGCCAGAAATAGCGTCTGACGTAGAGCAGCTGATGATCTTTCAGCGATCGGCTCAGTGGATTCGTAAAATACCACGTTATTCTGAAGCAATTTCTAACGGGCATAACTGGTTATTCATGAATGTCCCTTTCTATAGCGCGTGGTACCGATTCACGATGCTTTGGAGATACGGTGACACACTATTGAAGTATCTTGTGCGCGACCCAAACTGGACCAAAGCGGACTCGGTCAACATTCACAACGAGCGACACAGAAAACAAATGGTCGCTGAGTTGGAGAGAGCACTCGCGAATCATCCAGACCTGATCGACAAATGCACGCCGAATTATCCTCCATACGGGAAAAGGATTTTGCTTGATAACGGCTGGTACGACGCGGTGAGTCGCCGAAATGTTCATTTGAATACCGACGGTATTAGTGAAATAACGGAGAGGGGAGTAAAAGATAAGAGGGGTGCACAATTTTGTTGTGATGCAATTATCTTATGCACAGGCTTCAAGGTGACGGAAATGGCCTCTGGATTAGGTGTGGTCGGCAGGAACGGTGTCAGGCTGCGCGATCGGTGGCATCAGAGGGACCCCTCTGCTTATCTGGGTGTTCATGTAGCTGGGTTTCCAAACTTTTTCATTATGCTTGGCCCCAATAGCAGCTCGGGATTTGGCGGAAGTGCTTTGTTTCTATCGGAAACCCAGTCCCATTACATTGCTACTTGTTTACACGATCTTAAATTGCGTGGAATTAAATCTATCGATGTTAAGAAAGAGGTCGAAGAAAGGTACACGAAAAAAGTGGACGAGGCGCATGAGAAGTTGATCTGGTCACATCCTGGGCTCGACACGTACTATAAAAGTGGACGAGGTAGGGTTTTTTCTATAACACCTTGGCCACTTGTTGATTACTGGCACAGCACTCGAAAACTTGAAATAAATTGCTTTGACTGCCAAGGGTAATTTTGGCGTCCCTCTCGGTGGGCGCCGTGGTGATAAATGAAATGGTTTGATTGGTTGGAGCATCACGCATATCGCTCTGGCGAGCGGCTCGCTATATGCGACCTTGAGACTGAGCAAAAACTCACGTACCGACAACTCAACGATAGGTCCGCAAGACTAGCCACTTACCTGCATACTCTGGGAGTAGAGCGCGATAAACGTGTGGCGCTGCTGCTCCCAAATTGTGTCGAATTTTTCGAAATCCAATTCGCATGTGCAAAGTTAGGAGCTATCTGTGTCCCAATTAATTGGCGCTTGGCGGTGAGAGAGCTGCAGCACATTTTGGACGATTGTGACCCTAGCATACTTATCTTTCATCAGATGTTTGAAGAACAAATCGTTGCCATAAAAAAACATGGTTTGGAAATGCTTGAATTGAAGGATTTCGGGCTCGAATCAGACTATTCATATGCAGTCGACACCCCAGTAGAGATCCAATTACAAAATCATCCGAAAATGGAGGACACATGGCTGCTTCTTTATACCTCCGGAACAACAGGGTTACCGAAGGGTGTGAAGATAACTTATCTGATGGTTCTTATGAACATTCTGAATATGGGGCTAGTCGCGGGTGTCTCAAGTAGATCCGTTCAGCTGATGCTCCTACCATTTTTTCATGTTGGTGGAATCAATTTGTACGCGAATCCGATTTTGCACGCAGGTGGCACAGTTATAGTTTTGAGGCAGTTCGAGCCGTCCACTGTGCTGACAGCTTTGTCGAACGAATCATTGGGTATAAACATATTTTTCGGAGTTCCAACTCAACTCCAAATGATTTCTCAATTGCCCGAGTTCAATTCAGTTGACCTCTCCAGCATAGACTATGCGTGCGTCGGAGGTTCTGCTTGTTCAGAGGCTCTGCTACGGCAATGGTTGGACAAAGGTGTCCCTTTGAGTCAGGGATGGGGCATGACAGAAACTGGGCCGGGCAGTTTAGTGCTCGATGCCTCTGATGCGCTCCGCAAAATTGGCTCTTGCGGGAAGCCCGTACTCTATAACGAAGTTCAGATCGTCGACGATAAATTTAAAAAAGTTGAAGTAGACGAAGTCGGTCAGCTAATCGTGAGGGGACCCAACGTCACCCCCGGTTATTGGGGTAGCTCCGAAGCGAACGAAACAGACTTTTCGGGAGGTTGGCTTAAAACTGGCGATGCGGCGAGAGTCGATTGTGAGGGTTATTTTTATATCGTGGACCGCATAAAAGATATGTTCATATCGGGAGGTGAAAATGTTTACCCAGCTGAAATTGAAAACGTGCTTTACGAGCTACCTGGAATACTCGAGGCAGCAGTCTTAGGAATACCGGATGAAAAGTGGGGAGAAGTTGGCATGGCTGTTGTTGTTTGCAACCCCCAATTGGTATCGGAAGAGAGTGAAATCTTAGACCATTGCTCAAAACATTTGGCTAAATATAAGGTGCCAAAAAGGGTGGTTTTTACCGCCGAAATCCCAAAAACGGCTTCAGGTAAGATCCAAAAAACATTATTGCTTGACCTCTTCGGCTAGACACCAGGCAAAAACCAATTGGAAAGAGTAAAATGCTCTTGGAATTAAATCTACCGAAGAGTAGAATAGATCTACCTAAGGGTAGATTTAAGCGCTAAATAACAGTTGCTGGACGCATACACCACGTGTTTTAAAGTGACCCAAAAAAAGAAAAAAATAACGAGCAACACGAGAGGAGAAACGAAATGACAAAGAGTCATGCAGGTCTGATTACGCAGATAAAGGGTTTGACGTTATTCATTGCCGCACTTGGGTCGTTGACCGTCTCTGCGGCACAACTGGAAGAGATCCTAGTCACTTCTCAAAAACGAGTAGAAACACTCAAAGACGTGCCTATTTCGGTGGTTGCATTGACAGGAGAACAGCTTCAGAAGTCCGGTATTTTCGTAGTAGAGGACCTCCAAAAGATGGTGCCTAATCTGAATATGACTGTTACGGGTCTCAGTACCCAGGTGTTCATAAGAGGGATTGGGAGCTCTAATAACCAAGGTTTTGAGATGTCCGTTGGGCAGTATGTTGACGGAATTTATTATGGTCGGCAGCAGCTGATGCGGTTGCCATTTTTAGACTTAGATAGAGTCGAAGTCTTGAGGGGGCCGCAGGGCACATTGTTTGGGAAAAACAGCATAGCCGGTGCGCTGAACATCAGTACGGCTAAACCAACTGATCAATTTGAGGGCAGCTTGACGGCTAAATACGGCATAGAGAGTGATATCAAAGAAATTACGGCAATGGTTTCGGGACCGATGTCAGATAGCGTGTCAGGTCGGCTAGTAGCAAGGTACTACGAAGAGGATGGCTGGCTTGAAAATACTTACTTAACGCAAGACGAGCCGCAACGGGACGAGTTCGCGGTGCGCGCGTCGCTCCGGTGGCAGGTGAATGACACTAGTGACTTCAACCTCAAAGCAGAGATTGCAGAGTTTGAGAGAGTAGGCAAGCAATGGGAAATCACACTCGATGAACCCACGCTTCCGGGCTCGCCTCTGCCAAACTTAACGTATTCGCAAATTCTGGGTGTTTTTGGATACCCAGAGGGGATAACGGATGCTGAGCAAAATAACGTCAGGCAAGGAAACACTAACGACAGCTCCGACAATGAGTTTTACAACGTGACGCTCAACTACCAAACTCAAGTAGGTGGTATAATGCTCACCTCCACTACCGGCTTCGTGGGTTATGAATACGAGGACCTGTGCGAGTGCGATCTCACGGCGGCTCCGGTTTTTGATGTTCCTTTTAACGAAAAATTTGATCAGATCAGTCAGGAGTTCCGCTTCAGTTCTCCTGGTGGAGAAACGGTTGACTGGTTAGCCGGCATTTATCTCCAAAAAAATGAACTGGAGTTCAGGGATGGCATAAGAGTCCCATCAAATAGCTTGTTGCGGCTTCTCGCTGGTGGCGCTCTTGTTCCATTGCTTGGAACGTCAGCCACTCGCGATTTCGAGACAGAAAGCTCTTCGTGGGCGATCTTTTCACAAGCGACTTGGAACATTAGCCCAGATTGGAGGTTAACGGTCGGAGGCCGGTTCACGAGAGAAGACAAGGACGGCTCTCGGGTCATTAACGTCACTGAGGCTGATCTTGGGAGCATTTCAACAAGCCCAGCTGCTCCAATTCTCTACACCGCGGTATTTGCAATTGAGAACGAACAAAATACCGGCCACAACCTCACAGGAAGCAGGACAGAGAGCATCTTCACCCCGGTCGTAAATCTCCAGTGGGACATTAGCCCCAACACTAGCCTTTACGCGTCGTACACGGAAGGGTTCAAAGCAGGTGGTTTTGACACCAGAGCAAACGTAGTCTCCTCATTTGAGTTTGAAGAGGAGAAAGCCTCAGCCTACGAAATTGGGGCAAAAGGCCGGTTCCTTGATGACTCGTTGGAATTGAACATCGCTGCGTTCATGACAGACTACGACGATCTCCAAGTGTCTCAATTCGATGGCACGTTGGGATTTACCGTAGGCAATGCGCCAGAGACAGAAGTGTCTGGAATAGAAGTCGACGGACGCTTGGCAATCTCGGACAATACGCTTCTTAGCTTTAGTATAGCGACGCTCGATCACGAGTTTAAATACTTTCCAGCAGGCAATTGCTATAACAGACAGGTACCAGACGGAGCGGTGGTCAATGGTGTAGCACTGTGCGACTACACTGGCAAAACCGGTCGACTTGCTCCAGAGATCTCTGGGTTCCTAAGTCTGAAGCAAACTTTTCCGCTCTCTGGTGGACTGCTTTTGGCAGCGATGGTAGATGTGAGTTATGAGGATGAGCAAAATGCTCACACGAATCTCGACCCAAAGTTCACAGTTGACGAAATCACTAGAGTAAACGTTGGGATATCTCTCGAGTCTGAAAATTGGGAGCTTGCATTGCTAATGCGCAACATCACAGATGAGCAGCAACAAGGCTTTGTTGCAAACGTCCCGTTGTCTGGCTCAAGTTTTGGGACCAATACGTTTTACAGCGTTCTTTCAAGGCCGAAAGAAATATTTCTGCAAGCCAGTTACCGATTCTGATTGAAACGAGGCTTTTTGTTATGACTGCATTGAATTATCAGGGCAAGATTCTATTGCCCACGATGTCTGGTGTGAGTTTTGGTAGTGGCGCAGTGTCGCGTGAACTGGATGTGATCTCTGAAACACTCGGAGCGACAAAAATATTTTTGATATCCACCAGCAGCTTGATAGAGAGTCCTGAGCGCGGTGCGGTTGAAGCTGCTATTGGCTCCAGATTGGTCGGGCAGTCTTTTCACAGCGTTGCTCACACGCCAGAGGCCCTAGTCCGACAAACCAGAGACTTGGTGCTTAAATCGGGCGCAAATGCCATCGTCAGTCTAGGCGGAAGTTCGGTTATAGATCTCGCTAAAGGAGTCGCTCTATGTTTATCAGAGGGCGATGACTTCGAGAGCATGAGAGTCACGTTCTCTCCGGAGGAAGGGATGTCCGCACCTCCTCTGAATAGTCCAAAGATGCTACATATATCTATCCCGACTACTCTATCTGGATCAGAATCATCTTTTGGGTTGGGAATCACAAATGAGGCGTCGAAAGAGAAAAATGTTTTCGTCGACATGAAACTGATCCCGAGGTGGATTTTCCATGACCCCTTAATGTGCCGGTCTACACCGTTGTCATTATGGTCTGGCACGGGCATGAAGATTTTTTCCGACGCCCTAGAGCAATGTCTCTCGCCCAAGGCTAACCTCTACACTAAAACATTATCGCTAGCGGCATTGGAATTGATAAATAGAAATTTAGCGGTGAGTTCTGATGACAATGCGCATGATGCTAAAACCGCCTGTTTTCAGGCAGGCTTCATGGTGATGTCAAATATTCAAAATGTTGGTCTCGGCATGGTGGCCGCGCTGCGCCACCAGCTGGGAGCCGTATTCAGAATCCCTCACGGAGTCGCAAGCTCTATTGTTCTTCCTCATGTGCTGAAATGGAACGAAGAGGAGATTGAGGATCGCCTGGGTGACGTCTGTGATCGACTGTTCTACGAATCTGAACGTCCACTGAAAGAATCTAAGACTGATAACGTCATTCAAAGAGTTGAACAGCTGATGAGTCAGCTGAACTTACCAAAGCAACTCAGAGACTTTGGCATCAATATCAATGATCTCGATAGTGTTGCCAAAAAGGCGGCGAAGGATTTCTCTATGGCGGCGAATCCGCGGTCGGTAAGTTCATTTGAGGATCCGCTTCAAGTCTTAAGAGCATCGCTTTAGAGCCAGACTGCTTGGCTTAATTTCGAGGTGTGCGCGAGTTGTGGCCGTAAAAATCTATTTTCCTTGAATCAATGGCGTTACCCCCAGCTGAACGCCGAGGGAGGGGCTTTATGGTTGATTGAGCTGATGACGAACAACATTACCCTGCCCCACCCCGATATTATGAACCAAAGTATTGACGAGCGGCTAGCTTGGACCGAAGCACGCACTGACGGTAAGCACTCCACAAAGCTCGGATACCTGAATATGTTAAACAAATATTGGATACCGTTGTTCGGCAAGAAACCCTGCGCCTCGATTACTACCCGCGAGATAAAGCTGGCTCTTAGCCGGATCGATGCGTCAAGCAAGACCCGTGACAATGTTCTTGGACCATTACGCGGTGTTCTTGATTATGCCGAGGTGTTCCCGAACCCAGCAGCAATCATTAAAACTAAAAAGGCTCAAACTAAACCAATCGAACGCTACACGCCAGCGGAGCGCGACAAGATAATATCGTGTTTAACTGGCGATGTTTATGTTTACTTTGCGCTGCTGTTTGGCTGTGGCTTTCGCCCAGGAGAAATTAAAGGATTGCTCAGGAATGACTTCGATGGGGAGCATTGGCACGTTCACCAGCAGATAGTGAGAGGAAGGTTAGTGGATTCTACAAAGACAGGACATCGCAGAAAGGTCTATGTGCCGATGTGGGTGCGAAAAGCAATGAAGATGATGC
>CAZFNA010000072.1:0-7143 GCA_964520465.1 uncultured Pseudomonadales bacterium
CTTTGAGACAGTTAGCTGAACGTACAGTCAGCTCAAGATCGTCAACCGGACGCAACAGGATTGGATCAATCTCTTCTTCTTTCTCTTCTGGCTCAGCAGCAGTTTCGCCTTCCAAGTTCACGAATACGGCCATCTGCTGTTGCAAGATAGTCGCGGCGCGACGGATAGACTCTTCTGGATCTATAGTGCCGTTGGTCTCTAATTCAAGAACCAGCTTGTCGAGATCCGTACGGTTCTCAACACGGGCATTTTCGACGCTGTAAGATACCTTGTGAATCGGGCTAAATGATGCGTCCAACTGCAGACGACCAATAGTGCGATTCTCTTCATCAGAGATTCTGGCATCAGACGGCTGGTAACCACGTCCACGCTCGATTCTCAGCTGAATATTCAAAGTACACTTATCAGAGATAGTAGCAATCACGTGATCTGGGTTGATAACTTCAACGTGGCTATCAACTTCGATATCCCCAGCGGTTACAACACAGGGACCTTTCACGCTCAGCGATACGGTGGTCTCATCACGACCTTCCATCACGACTGCCACACCCTTAAGGTTCAGCAGGATACCCATAACATCTTCATGGACACCTTCAATCGCGCTGTACTCGTGCTCTACACCTTCAATCTCAACTTCAACGATGGCACAGCCAGACATTGAAGAGAGCAAAATGCGACGCAGCGCATTACCCAAGGTGTGTCCGAATCCACGCTCAAGCGGCTCCAAAACAACCTTGGCATGAGTAGGGCTGTAAGACGTGACGTCAATATTGCGTGGCGTCAGAAATTCATTCGCAGAATTTTGCATATTTTTACCCGTGTGATCTCAAAAATTACTTCGAGTATAGTTCGACAATCAGGTTTTCGTTGATCTCGGCTGGCAGATCAGAGCGATCTGGATTGCGCGTAAACGTGCCTTCCATCTTGCTACTATCTACATTCATCCATTCAACTTCACCACGTTGTGCAGCGAGCTGCAGAGCGGTTTGAACGCGTAACTGCTTTTTAGACTTCTCACGCAGACCAACAACATCACCTTCCTGAACTTTGAAAGAGGGAATATTGACCTTTTGACCGTTGACCACAATAGAGTTGTGAGCAACAAGCTGGCGCGATTCGGCATGGCATTACGCGCGCTTTGCTTGAGTTCGATGAAAATTTAAAGCCAGATCTGCGTCGGGCAGGTTACGTTACTCGGGACGCTCGCGAAGTCGAGCGTAAGAAGGTTGGTCTGCGTAAGGCTCGTAAGCGCCCTCAATTTTCAAAGCGCTAGTGGGTGGTGCTGTGCTGGAAAAACCTGCTTCGGCGGGTTTTTTTTGGCGTTAAAAAAATACTTTTAGGCCAAAAAGTCATAACTTCCTTGATTGATATATCTTTTGGCCTTACATAAAGAGTGTCGATTTTTGCTGATACTGATCTAGAGGATCCATCAATGAGTGATGCAGTCATGGCTGAAGTGGAGCAGATAGCTGTAACTTCGCGTCGTAAATTCTTGGTCGGTGTAACGTCTGCCTTCGGTGTTGTCGGAGCCGTAGGCGTAGCAACACCATTTGTCTCTTCTTGGAACCCGAGTGCTAAAGCAAAAGCCGCTGGGGCGCCAGTCAAAGTAGATATTTCAAAGATCAAGCCGGGCGAGCAAATCAGAGCTGAGTGGCGTGGTAAGCCGGTTTTCGTTTTACGCCGTACACCTGAGATGCTCGAGTCGTTGACCAAATTGAGTGATCTGGTCGCTGATCCACAAAGTGAAGAGCCGCAACAAGCGGACTATGCAAAGAACGAGGCACGGTCCATAAATCCAGACATTGCTGTACTCGTTGGACTCTGTACGCATCTCGGCTGTTCTCCTCAATTTAGGCCTGAAGTCGGAGCTGTAGCTGGTTTAGGCGATGATTGGCAGGGTGGCTATTTTTGTCCATGCCACGGATCAAAATTTGATCTGGCTGGGCGTGTCTATAAATCTGTTCCGGCTCCCACTAACCTCATAGTGCCGCCTCATTTATATGAGAGCGAAAATGTGTTGGTCATTGGTATTGATGAGGAGACGGCTTAATGGGTTTGCGAAAAACTGAGGCAACAGGTCTCGTTGGTTGGGTTGATCAACGTCTTCCAATCATGGATGCCTGGAACCAGCATCTGGCTCAATACTGGACGCCAAAGAATTTTAATGTGTGGTATTTTTTTGGCTCACTTGCTTTATTGGTTTTGGTTAATCAAATTCTGACGGGCATTTGGTTAACGATGAGTTATGAACCAAGTGCTGAAGGAGCGTTTTCATCAGTTGAATACATCATGCGTGACGTAGAAATGGGCTGGATAATTCGGTACATGCACTCTACAGGGGCATCGGCGTTTTTCGTGGTTGTGTATTTGCATATGCTGAGAGGAATTATGTATGGCTCATACAAGAAACCACGTGAGTTAATTTGGATTTTTGGTATGGCCATCTATTTGCTGCTTATGGCCGAAGCCTTCATGGGCTATCTGTTACCTTGGGGTCAGATGTCATATTGGGGAGCTCAGGTAATAGTATCTCTATTCTCAGCCATTCCTGTTATTGGTCCAGACCTAGCTCAGTGGGTTCGAGGCGACTATCTGATTAGTGGCATAACACTGAATCGATTTTTTGCCCTGCATGTCATAGCATTACCTCTAGTGATAGCTGGATTGGTTGTTTTGCATATACTAGCACTGCATGAAGTAGGCTCAAATAACCCCGATGGAATTGATATTAAAGATACAAAAGATGCCGATGGAAAGCCGTTAGATGGGATTGCATTTCACCCTTATTACACTGTGAAAGATGTGGGGGGTGTTGCTGTTTTTTTATTCGTGTTTAGCGTGGTGGTATTCTTTTTCCCTGAAATGGGTGGTTATTTCATAGAGCACGCAAACTTCGAGCCGGCTAATTCGCTGAAAACACCCGAGCATATCGCACCTGTGTGGTACTTCACCCCTTTCTATGCAATGCTGCGTGCGATCACCTTTCCAATGTTTGGGTTGGACGCTAAATTCTGGGGTGTAGTCGTTATGGGCGCCGCCATCGCGATCTTATTTGTATTGCCTTGGCTCGACCGAAGTCCCGTCCGCTCAATACGTTATAAGGGTAACCTTTCAAAAATCATGCTAATTTTGTTTGGCGCAGCTTTTGTCATGTTAGGTATCTTGGGTGCACTGCCATCTACCCCCGGCCGCACAGCACTAGCGCAACTTGGAACTGCGATTTATTTTGTATTTTTCCTTGGTATGCCCTGGTATACGAGTTGGGAGTCGACTAAGCCTGTTCCGGGAAGAGTAACCACATGAAAGGCTTGGTAGGTCTTTTGTTGTTGGTCGCTCCTATAATAGTTTTTGCTGCAGGGAGTTCGGGATATCCGTTGGAGTCAATTCAGCCCGATTATAATGATAAAGCTTCTTTACAACGAGGTCTCGGGACCTACAGCAATTATTGTATGGGTTGCCATTCGCTGAATTATCAGCGTTACGAGAGAACTGCGGCCGACCTTGGTATTGGCGTTGATATGATGGTTGAAGCGATCGTTCCTCCAGACAAGAAAATAGGTGATCTGGGTACGATTGCAATGCCTGAAGGTGCCGCTGCTGAATGGTTTGGCGCACCACCCCCAGATTTGACTTTGGTCGCACGAAAGCGTTCACCTGATTGGGTTTATACCTATTTGAAGACTTTCTACAAAGATCCTTCGCGCCCGCTTGGCGTTAATAATAAAGTATTTCCAAAGGTGGGGATGCCTCACGTTTTAGAACCCATGCAAGGCGTTCAAAAAATAGTATGTCGAGATAGTACGGCAGGCCAGACATTGACGGAAAATCAATGTGGTATCCTAGAAGTCGAGCAAGGAACAGGCGTATTAAGTGCCGCAGAGTATGATGAATTAATCTATGATCTTGTGAATTTCCTGGAGTATGTAGGGGAGCCGTCAAAGGCAAAATCCCATGAGATGGGGCTCTATGTTCTCTTGTATTTGATGCTCTTTTTCGTATTTGCTTATCTGTTGAAACGTGAGTACTGGAAGGATGTGCACTAAGCCTGGTTGGATTTGATAATCTACGGAAAGCTGGTTTTTTCTAGCTAATTTGTCTTTTTACTGAGAGTTAAATATTTATGTCGCTAGTGCCGAAACGCTCAACAATGACTTTTTTCTCGGATCCGACAGATCATATGTCGCATCGAGTTCGTATTGTGTTAGCAGAGAAAGGGGTCACGGTAGATGTTGTGGAGTGTGATCCAGATGATATGCCAGAAGAAGTATCCGAGATAAATCCATATAATAATCTTCCAACACTTCTTGACCGAGATTTGGTACTTTATGAACCAAACATTATGATGGAATATCTTGATGAACGATTCCCCCATCCCCCACTGTTGCCGGTTTACCCTGTGGCGAGAGCAAATGCGAGAATGTTTCTGAATCGTATTGAAAAAGAGTGGACACAGCTAATCCGGACAATTGAGACTGCAAAACGCAACAACAAAAGGTCGCCTTCGGCGACCAAAGATCTCAAGGAACAGTTAGTTGCTGTGGCACCAATTTTTGATGAAATGCCATATTTTATGAGTGAGGAGTTTTCCTTGGTGGATTGCACGGTTGCCCCAATATTATGGCGATTGCCGTATTTGGGTATAGAGATTCCTGCAAAATTAACTCGAGGTTTACAAGATTATCAATATCGGATTTTTAACCGTGACGCATTTCAGGCAAGTCTATCTGAAGCGGAGCGGGAAATGCCCCGTAGTTGATGGCTTTAGGATCTTCCCGGCCGTACTTAATCAGGGCCCTCTACCAATGGATTTTGGACGGAGATGATGATCCTTATGTCGTTGTGGACTATTTTTATCCAGGTGTGGAAGTTCCGGAAAACTATGTTAAAGATGGTCAAATTGTTTTAAATCTTGCGCCAAGGTCTTTGACGGCGTGGAGCATGTCTCAATTAGGTTTAATGTTCAAAACTCGTTTTGGCGGTGTTCCAACAGATATTATTCTACCTTACGGTGCAATTACTGCTATCTATGCGAAAGAATCTGGATTGGGAATGGCTTTTGGCCAGGAGCCAGGGGGTGTGCCTGAACCATCTGTTAACTCTCCACAAATTCCTGCTAGAACAAATTGCACGTTTTCGCGGGAGCGACCAACTTTGCGTATCGTAAAATCAGATGACTGATCTAGTCTATATATTCGAAGACTCGAACGATGCGTTTGACGCCCCTCACTGCGCTTACAATATTCTCCAATGCCATAGCTTCCTCCTTGGTTACAAAACCCATGATATATACAATACTATTTTCAGTGGTAATGACTGTCCTCTGGTAGATCTCACGACCCAGATCTTTAAGCGTCAATGCTTTCACTTGCGTGGAAATAGTTAGATCATTGATTTCTGATATGACTGTCGCTTTTCCAGCAATTTCTAACTGGTTTATGAGGCGAGTTACACCGCGATGCCGAGACGCTACTTTCTCTGCGGTCTGGCGAGCATCTGCTGAGGGTACTTGGCCTGAAATTAGAACTACTCCATTGTATACCTTAACGTTGATATTACTGACTCTTAAGTCAGGCGAAGCTTTTTTTAAGTTAACCGCGATTGTAACTTCAGCTGTCTCATCGTCAATGAATTGACCGGCTGTTCGGCTTCCGGGATTATCTGAAATTGGTTCGGAGGTTGTCGAATCAATTACAGCAGCGCAGCCTTGTAGAATAATCATTAATAAGCCTAATAAAATGATTTCTCTATGCATTACAAACTCCTTTTCTTCTAACCAAAGATCTGTAAATCGACTAATTCGCTTAAACAATGAACGAGCAAAAGGTGCTGTTCTTGAACAGCGGTAGGATAATCCGATTTTATGCGAATTTCGGTATCCCCGTAGCCCAATAGGCGAGAAATTTCACCTCCGTCTCCACCTGTCAGTGCAATTACTGGCAGCTCTAAATCATGTGCAGCGACTATTGCTTCTAACAAACTTGGTTGAGTGCCTGTATTTGAAAAGATCAATAAGCTGTCTCCTGCTTTACCTAATGCTCTGACTTGTCGAGAGTACTTTTCTGATCGTGACTCATCTGCCAATGAGCTCATCGTTACGGCATCAGAATTAAGCTCTATAGCAGGCAACCCTGGTCGGTCACGTTCAAATCGATGCATCAAATGAGTAGTAAAAATTTGACCTATTGCTGCAGAAGAGCCAGTACCCACGACCAATACTTTCCCGTCATTAAGTAAACTGTCACTAAGTTTTTCTGCAGCTTGAACGAGTCGAGGCGCTAGTTGATAACTCTGCTGAAGTGCCTCAGTCGCCTGTGCAATCCGTAACGCTATTCTTCCTTCCATGATATCACTATTGGGCATCAAAAATATCCACCTTCGGATAAGTCGGCGTTGGCAGCCAGATAAATGGAGTAACTGTTCCGCTCTTGGATATTTCGATCTCAGAAAGTTGCCTATTAATCATTGAATCATTCCCAAGCGATAAATAACCAGTTTGGCCTTGTCCAAAGGTTGGCATGCCAAATCCTAATCGTAATGTCATGTCCATCGCGTCGATCCCAATAGCAATGAGAGAGCCTAATACGCCTTGTGCGAGTGGCCGCTGTGCGAGTGCTATTTTGCCGCTGCTGTTGAGATCCCATGGTGTGACTACTAAATTGGTGTGTTGTAAATCTTCTGATATGTCCTTGAGGTCATGTCGGAAGGCGCCGATCATGTAAATAGGGGTATTGTCTAAATAATAAAAATCTAGCAAGGGGCGGATTTGTTGTGCTTTCTTTGGGTCAGTATGTAGAACAACAGATGACATATCTTGTCTTATTCTTGGAGTGAACTTAAGGCGCAGACCAAGAATTTCTACCAGCTTACGTCGCCGACTTTCACTGTCTGCAACTCCAAACGCCTGAATGATGGCTAACTCCGGTTTCTTGGCGTCTAAAGCAAATTGACCGCCATTTGAGCCGCCAATGAGTTCAAGTCTCTTAGCAATTGCTTTAGCAGCTCTCAGGCCTAGCGATGAATCGGTATAAAGCGTCGTGATTCTTGGTCTTTTGATTTTCCTTGCGATCTGCTCAACTGCCGATTCGGCATCGTCTTCAATAGATAGGCTGAAGCTGTAAGCTGGTTTATTAAGTTGAACATTAG
>CAZFNA010000072.1:7153-9095 GCA_964520465.1 uncultured Pseudomonadales bacterium
TATCTGAACTCTATTTAGGACTAAAACTGGCATTTTTGGTTTTGATTCCAAAAGCGTGTTGGCGCGATCTTTTTGTAATGGTCCAATCAGAAACTCAGATTCAAGCGACTGTCCAAGAGAGATTAATTGCTTTCCGCTTAATTTTTCTGTATCCAAAATCTGGAGGTTTAAGTCAATTTCATCTTTGCGACGTTGAAATTCGAATAGCATACCATCACGAATCGCGCGCCCAGCGTTGGCGAGTTGACCAGATAATGGGAGCAATGCAGTTATCCGAAAATTGGACTGAAATTTGTGTTCAATTAAAAAGCTATAGTCCGTCACGTCTGCCCTAAGCAAAGGATGTATTCTATATTTTCTGAGCCACTCCGAGATGGCTTCAGGTTCCTCGGAATTCTTAAGATTGATGGCAGAAGCAAGCCCAGCAAGCTGGTCATTCCCTGAGCTGATATCGAGTAAACTTGACCCTTTCAGGGATTCAAGCTCACCCAATATACTTCTGGCTGCTGCATTCAGCGCTGGATTAGTTAAATATTTGAGTCTCTCAGCTTCAAACCTTAAGGCAGTAATCTGCATATCCATCTGGCGGTGAGCACGAGCTTTGATTCGGAGAACATCTGCCCGTTCTGTTTCGGATAACCTATCTAGATTAATTCTGTCAAGCGTCCTGATAGACGCTTTAGGATTTTGGCGATTGATTTGTTCCGACGCAAGCTCAATGGGTTTTTGTGAAAGTGAGCTTTCATCAATAGATCGGATTGGAGAATTCGCTGGCAAGGCGGTGACATTATTTGATTCATTGATTGTAGGCACTTTTAAAACAGGGCTGGTTTCACCTTTCGGAGATAGCTCAGTACGAGCTATCTCTCGTGAGCTCTTATTCCAGTTGGGTTGTTCTGGAATCACTGTCACTTTTGGTGACTCATTAGATGCGTTTGCTATCATTGCCCCACTTGAGGCTTGGTCGGATACCGTAGGGGTTTCTGCTACATCGTCAACATTTTTCTGATTTGATGCCGGCGGTTGCTCTTGCTGAAGTAATGCTTGATTCTGAGTTGTAGCTTGTTCCACTTCAGTTACAGGAGGCCTCACCTGCTCAGGACAGCCGGCAAGCCCCGTGAAAGCAAAAATTATGCATGCTTTGCTTAGCAGTTTTTGTGCAGGTTTTATGCGTAATAACAAATTGGTACTCACAGTGATACAAGATCAAACAAAGAATATCGTAACATCTGCTTTGTATATTGTCGCAATGCCGATCGGAAACTGGGAAGATCTATCGAACCGAGCATTAAATGTGCTAGCGCAGGTTAATATAATTCTGGCCGAAGATACTCGGGTGAGTGGGCAAATCTTAAAAGGCTATGGCCTAGATACTCGTCTGATTTCGTTAAATGCACATTCTGAAGTTGGGAAAACTCCAAAAGTAATTGAAGCCCTTGAGCAAGGTCAGTCATTGGCTTTAATCTCTGATGCGGGAACTCCAGCCATTAGCGACCCTGGTCGACATTTAATCGAAACCGTCGCAGCTGGTGGCTATCCGGTGATTCCTATTCCCGGCCCTTCAGCATTGATTGCCGCATTATCTATCAGCGGTTTGCAAGCCTCCCCGTCTCACTTTTTTGGTTTTTTATCTAGCAAGTCAGGTGCCCGCGATAGAGAGCTCGATAACGCACTCTCTTACCAGGGAACTCTAATCTTTTATGAGGCTCCCCACCGAATTGTTGACTTGGCAGCAAGGATCGATAAAAAAGCGCTTGGGCGCAAAATTGTTTTTGCGCGTGAACTAACCAAACTCTTTGAGCAAGTTATCCGGTTAGAAGCCGGACAATGCCAAGCCTGGTTTGAGTCCAATCCTGATCGGGTTCGCGGTGAATTTGTGGTTTTGATAGGAGAAAGTCGCGACAAAGTTTTAAGTTATGATATCGATGTAGAGCGTCTATTA
>CAZFNA010000073.1:0-8972 GCA_964520465.1 uncultured Pseudomonadales bacterium
CCCCAAATAACTTTTATTACATTCCATCCGGCCCCTATAAACAGTGATTCGAGCTCCTGAATGATTTGGCCATTTCCTCGCACTGGGCCATCGAGCCGCTGTAAATTGCAGTTGATAATAAATGTTAGGTTACAGAGATTTTCCCGTGAGGCTAATGTGAGCGCAGCCAGTGATTCCGGTTCATCCATCTCTCCGTCACCAAAAATTCCCCAAACATGTCTAGTAGATGTGTCGGCAAGTCCTCGGTGATCTAAATAACGCATGAATCGTGCCTGGTAGATAGCCGAAATCGGCCCGATACCCATCGATCCTGTGGGGAATTGCCAAAAATTTTTCATGAGCCAGGGGTGAGGATAAGAGCAAAGCCCTGGTCCGGGTACTTCCTGTCGATAACTTGCAAGATCTGAGGTACTGAGTCGGCCTTCTAAGAATGCACGGGAATATACGCCGGGAGCTGAATGTGGTTGAAAGTAAACTAAATCTCCATCGAACGAGTCTGCTTTTGCTCTAAAAAAATGGTTAAATCCCATTTCAAATATTTCGGCACAAGAAGCATAGGACGCAATATGTCCACCAAGTTCTCCGCAGACTGTATTTGCTCTAATAACCATCGCCATAGCGTTCCATCGCATGATAGAAGTAATACGCTCTTCGATTTCTAAATCGCCAGGGTATCGAGGTTGCTCTTCTACCGAGATTGTATTTCGGTAGGCTGAAAAGGGTGCTTTGGTGCTATGTAGATTAAGTATTCTTGCCTCATCTTGAAGTGCATCCAGAACAAACTGGGCTCTATATTTTCCTTCTTCCCGCAAAATCGAATGAAGTGAGTCGATCCACTCTTTGAGCACTTCGTCTTCGGAACTATTTTTTCTCTGACTCATATTAGCTTCTCCATCCCTGCAAGCAGTATAATTGCGTTGATGAGCTAATAATCAGCAAATTTATAATCGATTAGATAATATATTAGATGATATGACTACTTTTCATAAATAAATTGATGATAATTTGGTTTTCAATGAAAGTTATCGATGCAATCGATCTAAAAATATTAAAAGTCTTACAAGGGGATGGCAGATTATCTCAGTTGGAGTTAGCCGATGAAGTGGGTTTGTCAGCTTCACCTTGCGCACGCCGTGTTAAAAAACTTGAAGCAGAAGGGTTTATCCGTGGATATACCGCTTTAATTAGTGAAGAAAAGCTTGGGTTTGGCTTCAATATTTTTGTGTCAGTGAAGCTTGATAAACAAATTGACGATCAATTGGTTAACTTCGAAGAATCGATAACACTCTGCCCTGAGGTCGTGGACTGTTGGTTAATGACTGGCAGGTTTGATTATTTATTGCGCGTCGCTGTAACGGACCTGAATGAATTTGAGCAATTTCTGACCCGCCGATTGACCAAATTTGATGGAGTTGCATCGATCGAATCCTCAGTACCACTTCGGCGGGTTAAACAGAGTGTGGCCAGATTAGTCTGATGTTTAAATCAAATCTCTGCTTGCGACAAGTTCTAATTATTTCTTTAGCACAATTTTTGGGTTGTTCGTTATGGTTTAGTGTAAGTGGTGTGTCTGCGAGCCTGGTAGGAAGCTGAAGTTTGTTGAATTCGGATATAGGATTGCTTACTGGATCTGTTCAGACTGGTTTTATTTTTGGAACGCTTTGTCTTGCAGTTTCCAGCCTAGCTGATCGATTTCGCGCCTCGCTGGTTTTTTCTTGCCGCCTCTCTGCTTGGTGGGATTATGAATTTGTGCTTTGCCTACTTAGCAAATGGGTTGATCGAGGGAATTTTTTACCGTTTTATTGTGGGTGTTTGCTTGGCAGGAGTTTATCCAATCGGGATGAAGCTGATTGTCACTTGGTCGCCTGAGACTTCTGGATTTAGCCTAGGTTTGATGGTCGCCATGTTGACTCTTGGAACGGCTTCACCACATTTATTAAGTACTATCAGTTGGGTTGGTGACTGGAGGGCTACTTTGGCTTTTCTGTCTATATTGCCTTTGTTGGGCGGACTGCTAGTTTGGTCCGTTGGCGAAGGACCATTTGGAATCAAACTAAGCGGATCGATTCGATGGGGTCACGGATTTAAGAGTTTCAAAATCCCAAGATTTAGGACCGCTGCCTGCGGTTATTTTGGCCATGTGTGGGAATTGTATGCATTTTGGACTGTTGCTCCGACCTTGATTGTTTTATCGATCCCGGACATGTCTGCAAATGAACTCTCATTATGGACATTCGCAGTGATCGGGATCGGGGCCATAGGTGCTTTCTGCGGTGGACTTTTAAGTCAGGTCATTGGCAGTGGTCGCGTAGCCTTTATCTCACTTCTGATTTCTGGATTGATGTGCTTGCTATTTCCAATTTTGGCTAATGAGCCAGCTTTAGCATTAGGTATGCTTTTAATTTGGGGATTTTTTGTCATCACTGATTCGGCACAGTTCTCTTGCATCTCATCGAAGTCATGTCGGCCTGAAGTGGTGGGGGGGTGCACTGTCGATTCAAAATAGTCTCGGATTTACTATATCAATTGTGTCAATCTTGTTTTTGACTAAATCAATTGAGATCTATGGGACCAAGGGCCTTTGGTTGCTAGTTCCAGGCCCGGTGTTGGGTCTGATTGCCATGAAATCATTACTATACGAGCCTGCTAAACTGCTGAAAATAGATGCGGAATCGATAAAAGCTTGCTAATGCGCTTAGCTTGAGGAGACTAGACTATCGTGCTTACTTCTTTTATTTTTCCTCTGGTCTTTGTAGTACTTTGGGCTTCAGCATTTACTGCAGGTTCTGTAGCTACCCAAGACGGTACTCCTTTTGCAATACTCGCGTTGCGGTTTTCTTTGGTCAGCTGCGGGTTCATTCTTGTGGCGATAGTTCTCAACGAACTTCCCAAGTTATCTAAAATTTCTGTGTTCCATGGAGTTGTTACTGGAGTTCTATTTCATGGGTTTTACTTAGGGGGTGTTTTTTACGCTGTTAGCGTAGGCTTTCCAGCCGGAGTAGTAGCCTTGATTGTCTGTACTCAGCCTATCTTGACAGCAACTTTTTCAAGGCTGCTTCTGAGTGAGCGGGTTTCAATAAAAAACTGGATCGGCATCTGCTTTGGGTTTGCAGGCACAGTCATGGTACTTGGCCCAGACATTGATTCTAGATTTGCAATAGATGGTTTGATGGCCAGTATCACGGCACTAGCAGCGATAACAATAGGTACTATATGGCAACGAAAGTATTCTTTAAACTTACCTCTGGCCACAAATAATGCTGTCCAGGCGTTATCGGCAACATTATTTCACCTTGCTGTCATGTGGTTCTTAGAAGATCCTGCGATTGGCCTGACAACTAGCTTTGCTCTATCTATGGGATGGCTGATCATTGCGGTCAGTTTTGGGGCGTTTTCGATTTTGATGTATTTGATAAATCAAAACTCGGCTACTAAAACGTCAGCTCTTTTTTTCCTTGTACCGCCTGTCGCAGCGTTTATAGGCTGGGGCTTATTGGACGAGGGTTTAAGTTATTTTGATATGTTCGGCTTCTTTATCGCAAGCTGTGGGGTTTATCTGGCAACCAGGGCACCAGGCAAGACTCTCAGATGAGTGCTTACTTAATCTCCCACCTGTACCCCCGTACTCCTATCCTAGAGTGTTATAACGAGTTCTGATCTGATTATTGTCGCGCTGTGAGTATTAAACAAAGAGCTGCGTTACTAAGCTAACAATTGCTGAGATAGTCATAATGCTGGCAATTGTCGATATCAAAATAGCGATTGAAATTTTTTCGGTGGGTACTCCGTAATGACTTGCCACCATGTACACATTGCCGGCAACTGGCATCGCTGCGCACGCTACCATAATGGCACTAGCATAGGGGCCAATGTTAAAAAGGATTAAGGCTGCTCCTGCCACCATGGTCGGGTGTATCAGCAGTTTATTTATGGATAAATATACAGGAATGTTTATTTTACCGGTTGCTGCGTAAGCCATCGATGCCCCAATAGCAAATAAGGCCCCAGGTGTAGATGCGCCACTTAAGATCGTAGTAAACCGGTTAAGGAGATCGGGGGTGGGTATTTCTAGGCCCGCCCACAAAAGCCCGGCAGCCATAGATAACACCATTGGGTTCTTCACTAGACCGGTTGCTATAGTGTTGATTAATCCTAAGTGAATGCGTCCTTCCCTGTTGGCGACAATAAGGATAACGATCAAGGGACCAAATATGATTAGGTCAACCGTTAACACCATGACCACGTAGCTGATAGATTGTTGGCCAAATAAAATAGGTATCATAGCCAATCCCATCCAGCCCATATTCCCAATAACAGAACATTGTGCCTCGATTATTGACGACTCGACTGGTTCACCACGGAATCGCGCAAGTAAAATTGAGGATACGTATAGGCTTAATGAACCCAATAAATAGGCAGCGATGAAGTCCCACTCCAGAATGTCTTGCAGTGCCAGATTCGATGAAAACTTGAATAGCATTGCGGGTAGTGCAAAATAAAAGACGAACTTAGTGAGATGCGCAGTCGCTTCTTTGGAAAACAGTCCACTTTTAGCAGAGCCATACCCTAGGGCGATCAGGCCAAAAAACGGTAGGGTGTTGAAAAGAATCTCAATCATGGTGAATTATTTTAACTTTATATGACTAGGTTTGTTTGAATTCAGAATTCAGAATACACTAGCAAGTAGTTAGTTGGAAAGTCATCAAAACATTGTGCTTGGGGAAAATCAGTCTAAGCGTTGTATAGCGTTTCCTTGATCCGAAAATATTCTAACTATTTGGCATCTTAAATATTTATTTTTTGGGGGCGTTTGCGAGCGCACTAATTATAGTTTTAGAGGCAAAAATCTTAATTAGGTTGTGTTTTAGCGTGGTAGGTGCGGTTTGACTGATAGAAGAGATCCTCCTTTACGTATAGATTTATATTAAAGCTTTGTCAGGGGATAATTTGATCTGAGGTTTAGTTTAATCAGCCAATGAGCGAGATAGTTTCCTGGCCTTGGAGTCTTAGCCTATTTCGCAAAGGGTATGCAAATCTTTGTAACATGCTTGGTGTGCAGGAATGGGATAAGCTTGTTAGATAACATGCTAATAGTGAGCCGAAGCTACGCTCCAATTCCTTTGGAAGGATTGGGTCTTCTAAATGGTTTAGCTAAGCATGAACTCGAAAGAACTAATTAAATGATAAAGAGTTAGCATATAGAGCTTAAAGTTAGATGATTCAGCGTCAGATATTTACTCCTATCCTTATTGCAGCATCTATTGTTCTGTTGATGAGCTTTGCAATTCGGGCTAGTTTTGGGGTGTTCCAGATTCCTATCGCGAATGATCTCGGCTGGTTTCGGTCAGAGTTTTCATTCGCTATCGCCATTCAAAATCTTGCCTGGGGTCTTGCCACGCCATTATTTGGTGCGTTTGCTGAAAAAATCGGTGACAGGAAAGCGATTGTTGTTGGTGTACTGTTTTACGCTACAGGGTTAGGTCTTAGTTCGTTTGCTGTAACTGCTGCCAGTCATCAATTGCTGGAAATTTTGGTTGGTGTTGGAATAGCCGGAACAGGGTTTGGCGTGATTCTTGGGATCGTGGGTCGAGCAGCCTCTGATGAGAATCGATCACTGGCTCTCGGAGTTACAACGGCCGCTGGGAGTGCTGGCCAAATTGTGGGTCCGCCATTAACTCAGCTTATGTTGAATACAATTTCTTGGCAGTCTGTATTTTTAGTTTATTCCGGGTTTATTTTATTGGCATTATTGGCTCTTCCGTTGATGAAGGCACCGCCGAAGGCTACGAAGCAGGATGTGGACGGGTCGCTGATTGATTTAATAAATATTGCAGTAAGAGATAGAAGCTACATATTGATTTTTATAGGATTCTTTAGCTGCGGTTTTCAGTTGGGCTTCATGACCGCCCATTTTCCTGCGTTTGTAACAGAGGCGTGTGCGACTATTGATCCAAGTAGCATTCTCGCCCAAATGGGTGTTAAAGGTACGGCTGAACTTGGTGCGTTAGCAATTGGTGTAATTGGTTTATTCAATATTGCAGGCACTGTGGCCGCCGGAGCTCTCGGTGGTCGGTACCCTAAGCGATTATTACTTTCTGGTATTTATCTTGGTCGCACCTTGCTTTGTGCCTGGTTTATCTTGATACCCATGACGCCAATAACGGTCCTCATATTCTCAGCAGGAATGGGATCGCTATGGCTTGCGACCGTGCCACTAACGTCTGGGTTAGTGGCTTACATATATGGTCTTAAGTACATGGGAACTCTCTACGGGATAGTGTTTTTATCGCATCAGATTGGATCTTTTGTGGGAGTCTGGTTGGGAGGGGATTTTTATGATCGTTTTGGGTCGTATGATTTAGTTTGGTGGGTTGGCGTTGGCACTGGACTTCTTTCAACGATTGTTCATCTTCCCGTGAAAGAGAAACCGTTTAAAGTTCGGATGCAACTAGCATGAGACTCTTCTGAGTCTTTGTTATCAAATAAGCTCACAGTAAAACCAGGAATGGTCAGAAAATCTGGCGTGTGAATTCATGAGTCTATATTTGGGATATGACTAATAAGAATGATGTTGTCGATGCACGCAGCGCGATAAAGCTTGCAACAGTTTGTCAGTCTCTGTAATGTCCGCGCCTCTCAGCGTATCGCAGGTTCGCGTTGGGTGATCCTTCTAATGGATCATAGGACGGGACTTGCCCACGACGTTACAAACGTCAAAAAATTTGGATATCCAGATGCGCTTTCAAGATTTAGGGCTCTTGCCCGAACTCGTCTCTAATGCGGGTTACGACGTCGCTACTCCAGTTCAAACAAGTGCAATACCTGCGGTCTTAGAGGGCCGAGATGTATTAGCAGGCGCCCAAACTGGGACAGGAAAGACCGCTGCTTTTGCGTTACCGGTATTGCAAAGATTGCACGCGGGAAGAAGTTTGCAGACGCCTCGGGCACTCATTCTTGCCCCAACTAGAGAGCTAGCGGCACAGGTCGCAGATAGTGTTAGAAACTACGGGAAGGGATTAGGTCTAAAACATACCAGCATTTTTGGCGGAGTAAGTTATGGGCCTCAAATGAAAGCGATTCGAGGCGGACTTGATCTTTTGATTGCGACGCCCGGGCGGTTAATAGACCACGTACACCAAAAGTCAATTGATTTGTCTCAAGTGCAAACCTTGATTCTAGACGAAGCCGATAGAATGCTGGATATGGGTTTTGTTGGAGACATAGAATTAATCATCTCAAAATGCCACCCGAAACGTCAGACTTTGCTATTTTCAGCGACTTACAATAAGGGAATTAAAGGTCTATCGGGCAAGTATTTGATTAACCCGGTTGAGATCGCTGTTGCAAAAGATAACACTGTGGCCGAGTCAGTAAAGCAGACATTCGTCCATGTGGATCAGTCTCGGAAGCGAGAGCTTTTGACGCAATTAATTGGTGAAAAAAATATGCACCAGGTTTTAGTTTTTACCAAGACAAAATTTGGGGCTGACAAATTAGCTCGAGCACTGACGGAAAACGGGCTGTCATCAGTCGCAATGCACGGTAACAAAAGCCAAGCACAACGGACAAAAGCACTCCAGAAATTTAAGCGAGGTGCTGCTCGAATAATGGTTGCAACTGACGTGGCGGCAAGAGGTCTTGACATCCAAAAGCTTCCATACGTAATTAATTTTGAATTACCCATGGTTGCTGAGGACTACATTCACCGCATTGGGCGAACTGGGCGGGCAGGGGAGAAAGGAGAAGCAATATCGCTTGTTTGCAGTTCTGAACACCGATTTATGCGTGATATCCAGTTTTTATTGAAAGTCGATGTCGAGTTCGAAGTTGCAGATGGATTCGAACCCCAGGCTCCTTTCCCAACTAAAAGGCCCAAGCAGAAGCCTCAGCCAAGAAAGTATGGTAACTCGCCTCGCCGGGGTGCTCCAGCCCGGTCGAGTGGTGGCCGACCTAATCGTGACGGTCGCCCTTTGAATCCTGACGGCTCACCAAGAGCACAATCTAAAAGTAGGGGCACAAGCTCAGATGGAGTTGATGCATCTAAGGCAAAGTCAAGTGGAAATCGCTCATCGAAGCCAATTCAGACTGGGGATCGTCCCGATCGCCGTGAGTGGACCTCTGAGTCACCTTCACGCGGAAACCAGTCGAAGTCTGGTCACGCAGGGAGTGGGGATGCTCAGTCACGTCCCAATCGCTCAAGTAAACCTAAAGCCAACACAGTAAAACGCGATGGCTTTGCGACACCAAGAAGGAAACCTTCGAAACCGCAAGGTGCAGCTCGTTAGAGAGACTCAGAGTTCGTGACTGGTAATTTTGTAGTTCAGTCATCGCTCGCAGTGAGGATTAGTTTCATTTTAGATTGGTGATGGAGATCAGGTGAATAGTTTGAGGGTTAGCCCAAAGAAGAGGTTAGTCGCACAGCCTTTGAGTTAGTGTAGTTTTCTCCACATCAAGTTGTAATCCAAGAGTTTATAATTATTTTTTAAATGCCAATTTGTGGAAATTTAGACTGATTAAGATAATCGCAGCCGCTATCAGTAAGCGGTAATGTTGTCCCGATTCTTTTATCATATGGTCAATGAGTATTTTTATTATGATATTTATTGTAAGTGCGTGTGACTAGGCTTTGATCGCTCCAATGGACCGAAATAAAGGATCTCATACAAGCAAATGTAATTTAGGATCATGCCCTCTATTATGAGAATACTTAAGCGAATTCGCTGTAATATCTACGTAAATGAAAATTAAAGAGTGGTCGATAAATAGGTTTGCCGGGGCATCGCCAGATTCGACCAAGCATTTGGATGTCATAAGGTCTAGAGTGTTAAAGATTAATCTTAATCAAGTTTTACTCAAGTTTTATGGTTCACTATCAACTGCTAGATTAAAAATACTACGTATTGGCCGATTGATTTATATCCAGCAACTTGAGATCCATGTGTGGTAATTAATACTGATCAGTTGTAGATTTT
>CAZFNA010000074.1:0-8810 GCA_964520465.1 uncultured Pseudomonadales bacterium
ACTTTTCTAGCGTGGATACAGCTCTGATCATACAACAGAACTCGGATGGACCAAAATCTCACCCAAATATCCATATATAATATTAAATTTTGTCGCGATCGCATATTAACTATTTAGATATATACCGGTCAAAAACGCTGGCCCTATTATAGGGAACTTTTACACGGGTGAGCATATGCTAGATTTACACCTAAACATAACTTTTGTTGGCGCTTCGCCTCGATCAATCAGTAATTAACAGAGGCTGATTTTAGGAAACCGTAGCACTCAGTCAGTTAAGAGATCACCTGTCTTACACTATCATTCGCGTCAAAAATCTGAATGTAACGAGACGACCGTTTAGTTCTATCAGCCACCTCTCCTGCAAGTTGCCCGCACGCTGCATTGATATCGATACCTCGAGTTTTGCGAACTGTTGCAGTATGACCATCATTGAGAAGGATGCGCTGGAAAGCATAAATGCGATTTCTCGAACTCACTTCATATTGCGTTCCAGGAAACGTATTAAACGGAATCAAGTTAATTTTGCAGCGAATAGTTTTTGCCAGCCTAGATAATTCAACCGCGTGTTCGTCAGTATCGTTCACCCCCTTCAGCATTGTATATTCAAAAGTTACCGATCGACTATCACTTAGACCACCCAAATAATTACGGATACTGTCAAATAAAATCTTTAGTGGATATTTTCGATTAATAGGAACCAATTCATTCCGTAGACCGTCATTTGGGGCATGTAAAGAAACGGCTAAAGCAACATCGGTCACTTTAGCGAGCTGATTAAGATTAGGCACAACACCAACTGTGGATAATGTCACTCTGCGTTTTGACAACCCATATGCTTGATCTTCCAGCATCAAATGCATAGCGTCAACTACTGGATTAAAGTTCAACAAAGGCTCCCCCATTCCCATCATCACTACATTCGTTACTGTACGCTTCTGAGAATCCTTAACAGGTAGTCCAAACGACTTCACGGCCAAAAACACCTGGCCAATAATCTCTGCTGCAGTCAAATTCTTGTTAAATCCTTGCTTCCCGGTCGAACAGAAACTGCAATCGAGCGCACATCCGACCTGCGAAGAGACACATAAGGTTCCACGCCCTCCGTCAGGAATAAAAACAGTTTCAATACTCGATCCACCATCCACTTCCACCAGCCACTTTCGGGTTCCGTCTGACGAATCGCCCTCGAAAGTAATTTTTGGGGCACGCACCTCCGCAATCTCGCTCAGTCTATCCCTTAGTAGCTGAGGCAAGTTAGTCATTTGGCCGAAGTTAGTGACGCCTTGCTGATGAATCCATTTGACCATCTGCGCACCACGGAACTTCTTCTCACCAATTGAGAGAAAAAAATCTTCCATTTTAGGAAGTGTTAATCCAAGAAGATTAATCCTCTCAATTGATGGCTGGCTCATTTAAAGCACGCAAATTTCAGATGCTTCAAAGAAATATGCGACTTCGCGTGAAGCGCTCTCTGAGCTGTCAGAGCCATGCACTGCGTTTGCATCAATACTTTCCGCAAAATCTGCACGAATAGTTCCTGCGTCAGCTTCTTTCGGATTGGTTGCGCCCATTAGTTCTCGGTTTTTAACGACAGCATCTTCTCCTTCGAGGACCTGGACTACGACAGGACCTGAAGTCATAAAGCCAACTAAATCATCATAGAATGGCCGCCCTTTATGCTCTGCATAAAAACCGCCAGCCAACTCATCATTCAGTTGTATCATTTTCATGGCTACAATCTTAAGACCTGCAGATTCAAAACGGCTTTCGATCTGACCAACGACATTTTTTCCGACTGCATCAGGTTTAATTATAGATAGAGTACGTTCTATCGCCATAGTGGCATCTCCTTAGAAAAACTAGCTTTTGATTTGGTGGCCATGATTATAGGGGCACTGATGCACCAACCGCAAAACTCTCTCCGCAGCCACACTCGCTAACAACATTTGGATTTTCGAAACGTAAGGTCCGATTTACTCCCTCAACTTTCAAATCCACTGTCGTTCCACTCAGCAGTGGCTCTGATATCGAATCAATCAAAATTTGCAATCCATCAAATTCAAGAACTCGATCTACGTCAGTCGGCTGTTTCGCATAATCCATCACGTAGGCGTAGCCGGAGCATCCTGATGTCTTAACCCCCAAGCGAATAGCAGATGCGTCACCATGACGACCCAATGCCCCCTTAAGATGCTCAATTGCCTCCGGTGTAACATTTATATTCATAAACTACTCCTTAATTGAGATACTGTTTGACCTAAACTCTTTACTAAAATAGCTACATCGTCATCAGTAGTCATTCGACCAAAACTAATTCGTAAGGAGGCCAAACCTTGTTGTCGAGACAGCCCCATAGACTGGAGAACATGAGAGGGCTCGAGCGTTGCTGAATTACAAGCACTCCCCGTCGAAACGGCAACCAAGGGCATAGCAGCCATTAATTGCTCTGCATCGATACCTTCAAAGGTTACATTCAAAATATGTGGCACGCCACGCAAACCATTAAATCGCACACCGCCGAGACTTAAGCATGCGGCCTCGACATGATCGCGTATACCGTTCATTCGCTCTAATTCTTGAGCCAAAGATGCTTTTGCGAGGCGGAAAGCCTCGGACATACCAGCGATTTGATGTGTTGGCAATGTACCGGAACGCATCCCCCTCTCGTGTTGTCCGCCATGTTGCTGCTCAGCAACTCGCACCTCTGACTGGCGTCGCACATAAAGCGCACCAACTCCCTTTGGACCATGGGTTTTGTGGGCTGATAGAGATCCAAGATCAATTCCCAAATCATCGACCGACCATGCAAGTTTCCCGACCGACTGAGCCAGATCTGAATGCACAAATGCCCCAAAACTATGAGCCATCTCGGCTATCTTATGTATTGGCTGAACTACTCCAGTCTCATTGTTTACAAGCATCACAGAAACCAAAAGGGTCTGATCGTTCAGTACTTCTTCCAATTCATTAAGACATACCAAGCCATCAGCCTTAGGGTGCAATACAATTACATCAGCATTTTTTAGATGTGTACAAGTATCTAACACCGCCTTATGTTCAGTGCCTAGGGTGATCACTCGCGAACGGCCAGCAGTTTCAGCTAGCGCTTGAAACACTCCGCGAATAGCCAAGTTATTAGATTCAGTCGCTCCACTGGTCCACACAATTTCCCGCGGGTCTGCTCCTAATACGTTGGCTACAGTTTCACGGGCCAGTTCAACTTCTTCAGATGCAAGCCACCCAAACCTATGGGTTGTCGATGCTGGATTTCCGAAAGTTCCGTCCACATTCAGGCTAGCTATCATTTTCTCGGTAACGCGAGAATCTAGGGGCGTCGTGGATGCATAATCGAAATATACGGACTGCATCAGTGCTTCTCCGACGATCCTTCCGGAACCCCTAGGTCGCCCATTAAATCTTTCTCATCCAACGTTGGCAAATCCTCGTCACAATACTTGGGATTAACTTGGCAAAGATGCTCGCCCATCGCGTGCAATTTTTGATCCACTTTGTGTAGCTGATCTAAAATTGCATGTATCGAATGGGCAACAGGATCTGGTACATCTTCGCCCAAAGCATACAAATCAAATCCAGCTTTTTCGCGCATGTCTTCCCTGCGTCGCTTTTCCACTTCAAACTCTCGATCTGCTTGGCCCTTCATCACAAAGCGTGCAGGAATCCCCATCGCAGTTGCTTCAGCCGGGACGGACCTTGTAACAACCGCGTTAGACCCGACGCGTGCACCCGCACCAACTTCAATTGGCCCAAGTATTTTAGCGCCTGCACCGACGACAACCCGCTCCTTTAACGTCGGATGCCGCTTACCCGGATTCCAGGTTGTACCACCCAAAGTAACTCCGTGATACAAAGTACAGTCATCCCCAATTTCTGCCGTTTCCCCAATCACCACGCCCATCCCGTGATCAATAAAAAAACGACGCCCTATTTGAGCAGCTGGATGAATTTCGATGCCCGTTAAAAAACGCGCCATTTGGGCAATAAGTCGCGCAAACCATTTAAATCCCAAGCCCCACAAACGATTTGTCAGCCGGTGAATCCAGATTGCATGCAGTCCAGGGCTTGTCGTGATTACTTCAAACCAATGGCGTGCGGAAGGGTCACGATCAAAAACTGCTCTTACATCCTCTCGCATTCCTCTAAACATCATCCCGCTCCTGACCCGGCAATCCGTAGTTGTCCCTAATAGCCTGTTGATTGGTTGGTACGTCCATCTTTTCAATGCTATTAAGAATTCCACGTAAAATATTGATCTCGACACGGTCCACGCGAGCTCGATTGAACAGGCGCCTGAGTCTTACCATCCCAAGCATCGGATTCGTGGGCTCCAAAAAGCCGCTATGCCGCGTAGCTCGCTCGAAATGTTCAATTAAACCCCCTACTTCGGCGGCCGTCGCGGGCTCCTCATCCCACGCGCTACAACCAAACAGTCCCAGATCATAGCTTGGCGGCCAAGTCTCAAGTGGCTCAATCCCCGCTCGTCCCTGTTGGTCGAGAAACGCCAACCGCAACTCATAGGACATAACTTGCACGGCTGAACCGAGATTTAAGCTCGAGTACTTTGGGTTTGCCGGGATCTCAATGTGATAATGGCAACGAGCCAATTGTTCATTGAGAAGCCCACATTCCTCACGGCCATAACAAATAGCAACATGACCCTTCTCAGCCTCCTCAATAAGCAAAGGTGCAATTTGTCGAGGGGTGACATGAGGGTATGCCAGGGATCGAAGTCTCGCGGATGTCCCAACAATTAATCGACAATCAGCAATCGCATCATCAAAAGCCTCGTAGCAAGCGACTTCATTCAAAACATCCAACGCGCCAGATGCTCGAGCAGAGGCTATAGGCGATGGATAATCATCTGGACTGATCAACCGACATGACGACAGCCCCATTGTCTTAAGTGAGCGCGCGACCGCTCCAATATTTCCAGGGTGCGAAGGAGAGGCAAGTACCGAAATCAAATTTCGCGGAAGGCTATCGGGAAGCTGGTCCAAACTGGTATCCTTTTTGTTTACAGCAAGATTATAGCCATGCATCCATCTAATTCTCTCTTACTTCCGATTCTTCATAAACATGGAGACCGGTTATTACGGGCTCAAATCGAGGCTCATACTAAAGATTTGCCTCCAGAAGATCGAACAAGATTCCTAGGGAAACAATTTGATGCGGCGACCGAGATGATCGGAGAACGATTAACAATATCATATAAAAATACTCCAGTATTGACGACTTGGGACACGGAAATCATTAAATCATCAGTTAAAAGCTGGATTATTTTTCTAGCTGGGGAAGCCAATTTTACGCTTGGAATCGATAATTTTTCACTTGGCATCATGCAAATGGAATTAGGTCGGCCAACCACTTTCTCAGCAATATCTCCAGCAACCCAGACGGAAATCCATGGCATTCGAAACCAAGGTGTCTTTGTAAACGGCTATCGAATACGCAAAACCCTAAAAAAAGTTAAATCGAGTCTTTGCGTTGTTTTGGGGCCGGAGCGCTATGTCGGGGATGATATTAGTAGTTTTGATTTTGTTCGTCAAAGCGGCAACGAATTAGAGGATATGCTGTTGGTTCTGGGCGGGAAGGCACAAAAACATTTTGGTGATGCCGGCGACATGATTTTGAAAAAACTCATCATGCATTTTTTGAAATCTTAAACTCTCATTCAAATTCCATACGTTCGAAAACCCTACCTGCATTGCGTGCGGCTAGTTCTTCATACGTATGCCAATGCCGATAGCGAGTTTGATCTATCTTATAGGCATCGTCTAACGAACCCCCTTGATCCAGAATTTCTTGAACTTTATGACGCAAGAACTCCAAATAATCCTTTGTTCCAGCAGTTACGGTAGTAATATCCGTCGGTCCGCCGTGACCTGGAACAATTGTCCAGCCGCCCACTTCTTCAGCAAACAAGTCAAAGCTTTCAATCCATAGCGCTGTATCAGTGACGTCGAAAATTGGAGGCATTCGAATATGAAATGCAATATCACCAGCCAAAACCACCCTGTCATCTGGAATCAAAACGCTGATATCTCCTGGCGAGTGTGATGACCCGTAGACTTTGGCTATCACAAGCAATCCGCCAAGGTTCAATTCATATTGGTTTTGAAATGTAATATCAAAATCAATGACCTCAGTATCCTCAGCAAACTGCTTAGCATATTCACGCATTCGGACGAGGCCACTAAACCCTTTTTCATTATTCTCATGCTGCGCATCAACATGTCCGATGATACTAGCGCCCTGAGATTTCCAATAGTGACTTCCATAGACCGCATGCCCTTGACCATTTTCGCTAATGACATACCTAACAGGGAGATCAGTAACTTTTCGAATTTCCTGATGCAGCGCTCGGGCTAATGCATTGTTTGATCCACCGTTAACGACTAACACAGCTTCAGACCCAACAACAAAAGACAGGTTATTGTTGTGGCCAGCGTTCTCGTAAGTGGCAGGCTGTGTCGCCCCAATTGCACTGTACACATGCTCACTTACTTTCAAGGGATAATCATACAAGGCGGTATCCAACGCCCTGTCAAGAGGGCCATATTCACCTCGCTCCAAAGCAGTTTTCTGCTCGGCACTCTGCGACACAGCACTTGCAAGCAAGGTCACCATTAAAATCCACGTAGGCATTGTGCATCCTCTTTATTTACGCGACTACTTACTCTACCCATATCTATAACTGATTCAATAACTAACCATTCAGACCTTGCCAAAATTAAGGATTCCGAATAGCCTCACCTCTCTCATACGCTCGCTTCGTCTCAGGACGCGACTGAATATATTCAAACCAACGCTTGACGTTAGGATGATGATTTAAGTCCATGCCTTGCCACTCGTATCTTGCGATCCAAGGATAGATCGCTATATCGGCAACAGAAAAGGAGGTTGCAATAAAATCTCGATTTTCTAGCGCCCCGTTGAGAACCCCATAAAGACGACTAGTTTCATTTTTATATCGATCGATAGCGTAAGGAATCTTTTCTGGGGCAAACCGATTGAAATGATGGCATTGCCCAGCCATAGGTCCAAGACCGCCCATCTGCCACATTAGCCACTTCATCACATGATATCGCTCTCGCAAATCATCTGGCAAAAATAGTCCAGTTTTCTCAGCTAAGTATAATAAAATTGCTCCAGACTCGAATAAGTCTATTGGCGCACCGCCACCACTAGGATCGTCATCAACTATTGCGGGCATCCTATTGTTAGGGGATAGTCTTAGGAATTCAGCTTGGAACTGATGACCAGCTGTGATGTCAATTGGATAAATTGTATAATCCAAACCACACTCTTCGAGCATGATCGTGATTTTATTACCGTTCGGCGTAGGCCAGTAATACAAGTTAATCATTGCATACTCCTAAAATTAAACTGTATGAAGCCATAACTAGCTGTGAATACAAGAACTTTGGTGTAAAAACAACATTATGACCACACTCCGATCGACGCTACTAGTACTTGCCGAGCGACTCCTAGCTACTTTGCCAAAACCAGAGCCGATAATTGACTGGTCAAAAGCGTATTGTGCCAGTTGGGTTCACGACGGCCCTCACCAGGGTCATCTGCGTCAACTAAGACCCCGGCTCGATCAATCTTTTGATGGATTAATTGGAGTTGATAAACAAATAAGCCAATTCAAAGCTAATCTTGAATTATTCATAAAAGGATTGCCAGCCAATGCGACTTTGCTTTGGGGAGCTAGAGGAACAGGAAAATCATCCATGGTGAGGGCTGCCTTAGCCTCTTATCACCAAAGCGGATTACGCATTATAGAAGTCGAAAAATCACATCTTAGCGACTTACCATCCATCGTAGAACTTGTGCGGAATGTACCCTACCAATTTTTGATTTACTGTGACGATTTGACATTTGAAGATGGTGAGCGCGCGTACTCTGGGTTAAAAACAGTTTTAGATGGCACATTAGAGGAATTCGGTGCCAACATACTTGTGGTCTGCACAAGTAATCGCCGTCACTTGGTATCAGAACCAATGAGCGACAATCAAAATACTACAGTCACAAATGGAGAAATCCATCATGGCGATTCTATTGAGGAACGTGTGTCACTATCCGACCGATTCGGCCTCTGGCTTTCGTTCTATCCATACCCCCAAGATGTCTACACTAAGATCGTAAAACATTGGTATGGAGAATTAGGTCAAGAATTAGACTTACCTGAGTTTTCCAACGATATGGCAGTTGAGGCGAATCGCTTTGCAATCGCTCGTGGTGGCCGCGGAGGCAGAGTTGCAAAACAATTTATAATTGACTGGATGGCAAAAAATATCTCGCACTAGGACCAAATACTTTCTGATCATCTTGGAAGATAGCTTTTTTGACATACAAAAATTTAGATCGAGTAATTCATAATCAGAAAGTTTATTGAGGAAATTGAATCTCACATATTTTGGTTAATCTTACCTCGGCACAGCACAGGAATGTTTCGGAACTATAAGTACTCCCTAATTTTTAATCTTGAAAATATCCCGCATTAACTGATCGACTCAAATACTATTACTTGAAAACTCATAGCATTGATGATGAAAACATCGCTATCCCTTTACCGTTTTCCATAACATCCAATGAGGATCCATCTGCACCGTAAATGATTCGACAGACAACTCTTCTCTCGTGCTTAACCCAAGCTCACCAGACACAAGCCTTCTTGTCTGAAGAGAAGAGACTAATCTAACCTATCGCTCTTTAAAATCATATTTCTTGCTAGGCCTTCTCAGTTTTGCTTGCTAAACGTGGTCACTAGTATTTGAGTAATC